>JALYXS010000643.1 GCA_030946965.1 Acidobacteriota bacterium | reverse complement strand
GGCGGGATCAGCCACAATAAGATCGAAGATACGAAGGAAGAGCACCTGGAAATGTGCGTATTGGCGTTTGATCTCCTGGCGCACAAAACAGTCGAATGGATCGGAAGGACTCATTGAGTGGAATTATGGCAACAGCATCGGCACTTGAATTGAAACGCGTGAGCCACTGGATCGGCGGCAAGGTGGAACAGTCTAGCTCCGGGCGTTCCGGCGTCGTCTGGAATCCGGCAACCGGCGAACAGCAGGCCTCGGTCGATTTCGCCAGCGCGGAAGAAGTCGATCGCGCCGTTGCCGCCGCCCAGGAAGCCTTCTATCCTTGGCGCGCGACGGCCCTCTCCCGCCGCGCCGAAGTTATGTTCAAGCTCCGGGAGTTGGTCGATGCGAACCGGCGAACTATTGCGGAATTGCTCACGCTCGAACACGGAAAGACTCTGCCCGATGCAATGGGCGAGGTGGCGCGCGGCCTGGAGAATATCGAGTTCGCTTGCGGGATCCCACATCTTCTGAAGGGCGGCTTCTCCGAGCAAGCAAGCCGCGGCATCGACGTTTATCAAATTCGCCAGCCTCTCGGGGTGGTTGTCGGCATTACGCCATTCAACTTCCCCGCTATGGTTCCGATGTGGATGTTCGCCAATGCCATCGCGTGCGGAAACACGTTCGTGCTGAAGCCGTCCGAGAAAGATCCTTCCGTGCCGCTTTATCTGGGCGGGCTTTTGCAAAAAGCCGGCGTGCCGGACGGGGTTTTCAATGTGGTCCAGGGAGATAAGGCCGCCGTCGACCGGCTGCTCAACCATCCCGACGTCAAAGCCGTGAGCTTCGTCGGCTCCACTCCAGTCGCCAAGGCAGTCTACGAAACGGCCACCCGCAATGGCAAGCGCGTGCAGGCTCTCGGCGGAGCGAAGAACCACATGCTGGTATTGCCTGACGCCGAAATCGCCCTGGCGGCCGACGCCGCGGTATCGGGCGCTTACGGTTCCGCGGGCGAGCGGTGCATGGCTATTTCGGTTGTCGTCGCTGTCGGCAACGTAGCGGATGCGCTGATTGAGGCCATCGAGGAGCGCATGGGCAAGATCAAGGTCGGTCCGGGTATGGAAAGCGGAAATGAGATGGGCCCGATGATTACGCGCGAGCATCGCGATCGCGTGGCGAGCTACGTCGAAAACGCCGCGGCGGAGGGCGCGACGGTTACCGTCGACGGTCGCAAAGATGCGGCGAGCCGGCAAAAAGGCCACTTCCTTGGGACTTCGTTGCTCGACAATGTCAAGCCGGGAATGCGGTGCTATGACGACGAGATTTTCGGCCCGGTGCTGAGTGTGGTGCGCGTGCCAACCTACGACGAAGGGTTGCGCATTATCAACGAGAATCCCTATGGAAACGGGACCGCGATTTTTACGCGAGACGGCGGCGCGGCGCGGCAGTTCCAATTCGACGTGGAAGTGGGCATGGTCGGAATCAATGTGCCGATTCCCGTTCCGATGTCTTACTACAGCTTCGGCGGGTGGAAGTCTTCGCTGTTCGGCGACCTGCATATGTACGGGCCGGAAGGCGTTCAGTTTTACACGCGCGCCAAGGTGGTGACCAGCCGCTGGCCGGACCCGAGCACAAGCCGCGTCGACCTGGGTTTCCCGCAGGCACGATAGATTTTACGGCGTTTAAAAACCTGACTAAGCGCCGCTAAAGCCTAGGCCTTTTCGGGCGCGGGAACCGGTCCGCGGTTGTAGAGCGACTTTTCCGGCGCCCGATACCGGATAGCCAACTGCGGCGTCTCAATGCGCTTTCCGTCCTGGTATGAGGAATCGAACAGCGCCGCGAGAGCCCCGGTGGTGAGCAGAGTTCGTTCCACGGGATACTGCTCCTTCCCCGTGGCGATCGTTTGCTCGATGTAATACACCAGACCCGCGAAGTGGCTGAAATACCGCACGGGTTGCAGCCAAATCTCCGTGCTGACGGGTTCCGGGCGGCCCGCCAGATTTGCGGCAAACGCAAAATCCGTTAAGTGCCCGGTCAGCATGACCACGGCGGCCTTCAAGCCGCTCGTATAATCGAGCGCGAACACGATGGGATGTTTTACATTGTCTCGTAGCGACCCCGGCTGGGGCTTCTCGATGCGCCGCAGCCCCGCATTCATCAAATTTTCCGCCCAGGCATTTGCGTCGAGCCACTTCCAGGCGGCATCGTCTTTCAGACACTGCACCGCCGCGATTCCGGCCTCGGCGCCCTTGCGGCGCTCCACCATGCATTGCAATGCTTCGAGCGTGTGGAAGCCATAAATTTCCATCCCGCTAAAGCCAATGGCCACCGCGCGCTCAACGGGCGCGCCCAGATCCAACTCGAACGGCGGACGCCGCCACGCCAGCGGCACGGACGACCCTGCCATCAATGGGAAATTCAACTCGCGCGACTGATCGTACATCCATTTCGCTTTTTTCCAATCGTAGGAGAGATGCTTGTCGTTGAATACGGGCACGGCGCGCCCGGATTCGCGGAACACATCCACAATCTGCTTGAAAAGCTCATATCGCGGATACATCTTCTGCCCTTTTTCGTTGTCGGGATAATCGCCGTGCTCGCCGATAAGCACAACGCCATCGACGGCCAGCAATTTGGCTCCTAGAGTGAGGGCGCCGCGAACCGTCGGCGAAATTGGGAAGTGATACTTGGCGGACATCCCCCTGCTCAGGTCGTCTTCGGGAAACTGATCGATGTACATCGAGACAACGTCGAGCAGGGGCTTCCGCTTCTCGCCATCGTATTCATAGCCGCCAAGCAGACGCCCGGCGATTACGTCCGAATGGGAGCCGGGCCGGTAAACCGTGGCGACGATCGCAACTTTCTTACGTGCTCCGGCGGCAAATGCGAAAGGAGCGAGCGCGCCCCCGGCCACGAATTCCCGACGCCCAATCAGATGCATTATTAAAATATATGCCTACGCGCGCGCCGGCTGGACGGTCCGGGCGAGACCCAGAAACTATCGATGGGGCAGATTACTTATTCTGATGATGGGTTCGCGGCGTGTTTCCGATATTCTATTAATATTGAATCGTTTGGAACCGCTGGAATTTCTGCTTAATGGCCACCGCGTTTCGGCGGACGGTATTTCCGTTCAAACCACGCTGTTAGATTACCTTCGCGGTCGTGGCCTGACGGGAGCGAAGGAAGGTTGTGCGGAAGGCGAGTGCGGCGCCTGCACGGTGGTGCTTGTTGCGGATCGCGAAGGTGGGGGCGCTTACCGCGCGGTGAATAGCTGCCTGATGTTTGCGCCCATGGCGGCTGGCCACGAGGTTCAAACGGTCGAGTCGCTCGCGTGCAAAGGGGAATTGGCGGAAGTTCAGCAGGCGATGGCGGCGGCGGGCGGATCGCAATGCGGCTATTGCACCCCTGGATTTGTAATGAGCATGTTCGCCGAGCAATACCGGCGAGGCCGTGAAGGCGCCTGCGACGCGCGCGAGCTTGGGGGCAATTTGTGCCGCTGCACCGGCTACCGCCCCATCCGGGACGCGGCGCTCTCGCTCGGCCCGGCTCCTCCGGGAGACTTTTTGGAGCGCTTGTCTCGCCCCGTCCGGCCGCTCGGTCCCGTCACATACCGGTCGGGAGAGTCGCGATTCTCTCGCCCCGTTACACTGGCCGAGTGCTTTTCGCTAGCTTCGGCCGATCGGAAAGCGCTCTACGTTGCTGGCGGCACGGACTTGGGCGTCGAATCGAATTTGCGCGGCAGCAGGTGGGGTCATCTGATCAGCCTCGAAGCGATCGCCGAATTGCAAACGTTCTCCGAGAGCGATTCTTCGGTAGTGATCGGCGCCGCACTGCCGTTGACCGATCTAGCGGCACTCTGGACCACGGCCCCCGAAGCCTTCCGGCAGTGGTTTCCACTTTTCGCCTCCACGCCCATCCGCAACCGGGCGACGCTAGGCGGCAACCTGGCTACAGCCTCGCCGATTGGCGACGCCGCGCCATTGCTGATGGCTTTCGATGCGCGGGTGCATATAGCCGGCGCGGGAGGGCGGCGCATCCTGCCGCTGAGCTCGTTCTTCCAGGGCTACCGCCGCGCGCGGATGGATCCTGGTGAATTGATCGCATCGATCGAGATCCCCAAACCATTTCCCGCTTTCGCTCGTTTCTATAAAGTGGCCAAGCGGCGAATGGATGACATCAGCACCATTGCCGCCTGCATGGCATGCGATATCGATGAATCCGGCCGGATCGCGCGCGCGCGCTTTGCATTCGGGGGAGTAGCGGCAACCCCGTTACGCGCGCTCGCGGCTGAGGAGGACATCGCCGGCGAGCGCTGGACCGAGGCGGCGGTTGACCGGGTTCAAGCCATTCTCGCCCGTACCTTAAAACCGATCGGCGATCAGCGAGGGTCGGCGGAATATCGCCTGGCGATGGCCAAGAGTCTGGTAGCTAAGTTCTTTTGGGAGTGGAGCTCATGACCATTGCGGGAAAACCCGTCCCGCATGAGAGCGCGCGCGGACATGTGACCGGAGAGGCGCTCTATACGGACGATCTGCTCTCGCGATTTCCGGGTATTCTGCATGCCTGGCCCGTGCTCGCGCCGCATGCTCATGCGATGGTCAAGAAGTTGGATATCGCGCCGGCTCTTTCGCAACCGGGCGTCGCGACCGTGCTAACCGCCGCCGATGTTCCGGGCGAAGGCAACTCGGGCTCGAGCCGTCACGACGAACCGCTCTTTCCGGCTGAAGTAATGTATCACCACCAGCCGGTCGCCTGGGTGCTCGGCGAGACGTTGGAGGCGGCACGGATGGGGGCCGGACAAGTGCGTGTCGATTACGAGCCGCTGTCCGCGATCTTGTCGATCCAAGGCGCCATCTCGGCCGGGGCTTTTCTTGGCGGTCCGTTTAGGTTGGCGCGGGGTGACGCAAGCGCCATCGAATCGAGTCCGTTACGGTTCGAGGGTGAGCTGGAAATCGGGGGCCAGGAGCACTTCTATCTCGAGACCCAGTGCGCCATCGCATGGCGCGATGAAAGCGGTGGCATGGCCGCGCATTCATCCACGCAGCATCCGGCGGAGACGCAAGAGATCGTCGCGCGCGTTTTAGGATTGGCACGCCACCAAGTCACCGTCGAGTGTCTGCGGATGGGCGGCGCGTTCGGCGGCAAGGAGGTGCAAGCCAATCCGTGGGCGGCCATCGCGGCGCTGGGAGCTTGGAAAACCGGGCGCCCCGTGCGTGTACGTTTGACGCGCGCCCTCGATTTCGCGCTTACGGGCAAGCGGCATCCGTTCCTCGCGCGTTACTCAGCAGGCTTCTCCAACGACGGGCGGCTCGAAGGGGTTCGGATCTGGCTTTACTCCGACGGAGGCTGGAGTGTGGATCTCTCGGAGCCGATTTTGTGGCGCGCGTTGTTTCACAGTGACAATGCCTACTTGCTCCGGGCGGTCGAGTTAACCGGATTCGTATGCCGGACGCACAAGACCTCGCAGACTGCGTTTCGCGGATTCGGCGGGCCGCAAGGCATGCTGGTAATCGAAGAAATCATGGATCAGGCGGCGCGCCGGCTCTCGCTACCGCCCGAGACCGTACGCGAACGGAATTTTTATCGCGACGGCGACACCACGCACTACGGACAGACTCTCGATGACGCGAACCGGATCGAGACAATCTGGCGGCAGTTGAAACTATCGAGCGGCTTCGACCAGCGGCGAACGGAGATCGAGCGATTCAACTCCCGGAATCCCCACCGCAGGCGCGGAATGGCGATCACGCCCGTGAAGTTCGGCATCTCGTTTACGGCAACTTTTTACAACCAAGGCGGCGCGCTCGTCATTATGTACCGCGACGGCAGCGTTCAGGTGAATCACGGCGGTACGGAGATGGGGCAGGGCCTGCACACTAAAATTCAGCAGATCGCGGCCGAAAGCCTGGGCGTTACGCTCGAGTCGGTTCGCATGATGCCCACGCGTACGGACAAGGTCCCGAACACTTCGGCCACCGCGGCCTCGGCGAGCACCGACCTGAATGGCGCGGCAGTCGTCGATGCTTGCAACCAGTTGAAAAACCGGCTGGCCGTGGTCGCGGCCGCGCTGCTCGGCTGTGACTGTTCCGAAGTGCGCTTCTCGGGCGGATTCGCCTCCCGCGAGGGTGGGGAAACGAAAAGTATCCCGATGCATGCAGTCTCCGATGCCGCGTATCGCGATCGCGTGGCGCTGTTCGCGCAAGGCTATTACCGCACGCCGGAGATCCACTTCAATCCAAAAACGGGCCGCGGACGGCCGTTCCACTATTTCGTTTGGGGTGCGGCGGTGTCCGAGGTCGAGATCGATGGTTTTACCGGAGATTACCGCTTGCTGCGGACGGACATTCTCGAAGACGCCGGCGATTCCGTTTCCCCGGTGATCGATCGGGGACAGATCGAAGGCGGCTTCGTTCAAGGGGCAGGCTGGCTGACGTTGGAAGAACTGGCATGGGACGCGCAAGGGCGCCTGGCGACCGCCGGGGCTTCCACCTACAAGCTGCCATCGTGGTCCGAGATGCCGGAAGTTTTCGAGGTAAACTTTCTACAACGCGCCGCGCGGCCGGGTGTCGTCATGGGCAGTAAGGCCGTTGGCGAGCCGCCGTTAATGCTGGCGATTTCGGTTCGCGAGGCGATCCGGGACGCAGTAGCCGCATTCGGCCGCGGCGGTCCGGTTACTTTCTCGAGCCCCGCGACACCGGAGCGCGTATTCTTCGCCGTGGAGCGCGCGAGGGCCGCCGCGCGAAGGCAAGCCGCGGCAATTTCATGAGGTCGCGTTTTAAGCCGCCGAGCCGGAGCGGCAACGCTCGTAAGTACAAATGGAAAGAGCGCTACTGGGCAGGTGCTGCTGTTGGACGCCGGGCGCGGCGCACTCGAAGGTATCTACGCGGCTCGCATTCGTCCTCAAGCGGTCACAAGAATTTTTCTCACGCGCTGGATCACGCCTTGGTTCTTACTGGGTCGTAAACAAAAGCTTCGAATATGGGGCCCGCCGGGAGTGATTTATTCCGAAGCAGGCGTGAAGGTCACGGCCTTCCCGGTGGAACATCGCGATGGAATCCAGCCTTTGGGTATCGGGTCGATGCATTCGGGCGCTCGGCGTTGCTGACCGGCGACGCAACGTACACCGGCGAGCGATCCGGAACCATCGGCACCATACTGGCTAAACTGATGCTTTTGGAGCAGGCGGCCAAGCTTTTCCTGGCGGACGCGCCCCGGCTGGCAGTGTTCAGCCATATCCTCAAAAAGGGTTTTCCCGGCGGGGCCGGTGATAATTTCTAACGAAGTGTTTGGATGGCAACTACCCTCTTCGATAACCCGTGTACCGCCTTGCGCGGCGCGACTCCGTTCATCTGCGTCGACAAAAACGAGAGTGGTGGCGCGATGCGTTCTGGAGCACCGCTCCCGTAATGCCCGCGGATCGTGGCGAGTTACTGCGCGCGGGAGTATTTCACACGCCCCGCAACCCTTTCCGCGAGAAAAAGGCGCTCGAGTTTTTTGCCGATGGCGGCCTGCTGATTCAAGACGGCCGAATCGCCGCGTGCGGCGAATACACCGATGTGCACGGCTCGCACCCAGGCGTTGCGGTTCGCGATCTGCGCGGCGGCTATCTGCTGCCAGGCTTAGTGGACACTCACATCCACTTCCCCCAGATCCGCGTGCTCGGCGGCTTGGGGCGGCAGCTATTGGACTGGCTCGAATTTGTCGCGCTGCCCGAAGAGGCCCGCATGGCCGACGTGCCTTACGCCCGCGAAACGGCGCGACGCTTCGTCCGCGCGCTTGCGTCCCACGGCACCACGACGGCGCTGGTGTTCGGCTCGCATTTCGAATCGGCCACCGCGGCGCTGTTTACAGCCGCCGAACGATCCGGACTTCGCCTGGTAAGCGGGCTGGTTGTCTCCGACCGGCTTCTCCGCCCGGAGTTGCACCAAACGCCGGCGGACGCGTATCGCGACTGCACGCACCTGATCCGCGACTACCATGGCCGTGGGCGATTGCTCTTCGCCGTCACCCCGCGATTCGCCCTTTCCACATCCGAGGCGATGCTGGAAGTCTGCCAGACCCTCACGCGCGAACACGACGGGCTTCGTTTCCAGACGCATATGAATGAGAACGCCATGGAAATGCAGCAAGTCGCCAAGCTATTTCCCTGGGCGAAGGACTATCTAGCGGTTTACGAACGGTACGAACTCTCGCGTCCGGGCGCGGTACTGGCGCATAACGTTCACGCCTCCGATTCGGAGCTCGATCGCCTCGCAGCCAGCGGGACTGCGGTATCCCACTGCCCTTGTAGCAATGCCATGCTGGGCAGCGGTCTGTTTCCGCTACGGAGGCATGTCGAGGCCGGAGTTCGTTGCGCGCTCGGAACCGATGTGGGCGGCGGCACGGGTTTCGGCATTCTCAAGGAAGCGCTACAGGCTTACGCTTTGCAACGGCTCGCGCCGGACGGAATGCTTTTGTCGCCCGCGCACCTGCTGTATCTCGCCACGCGCGCCGGCGCTGAAGCCCTGCGACTGGAGCACGACATAGGCGATTTTGCGACCGGTAAATCGGCGGATTTCGTGTATCTCCGGGCGCCCGAAGGCAGCCCGCTCGAAAGCGTGGTGGAGCGCGCGGAGAGCCTCGAATCTGTCCTTGCCGCATTGTTTACGCTCGCGGGTTCGGAGAGTGTTGCGGAAGTCCGTGTGGGTGGCGAGAGGGTTCACGATGACCCTTGATGCGTTGAATGTTCTGAATCGAAGATCGTTCACCGGATCCCTGGGTTGGGTTTTCGAGCACTCTCCCTGGGTTGCCGAGCGCGCCTGGGCTGGTCGTCCATTCTCCGATTTGCGGGCGCTTCATCGGGCGATGGTGCTTGAGGTGGAACGGGCCGCGCCCGAAGAGCAACTGAAGCTGCTGCGCGCCCATCCGAACCTCGGCGCACGGGAGAGACTTAGCCAGGCATCCGCTTCCGAGCAGGCGGGCGCGGGCCTTGATGGACTGACACGCGAAGAACTCGACCTGTTCACCGAATGGAACGACAGCTATCGGCGGAAGTTCGGTTTTCCATTTCTGTTTGCGGTAAAAGGGAGTACCAGGCGCGACGTGCTTACGGCGCTGGAACGGCGTCTTTCATTGTCTCGCGACGAGGAATACGCCGAGGCGCTGAGGCAGGTTTACCAGATCGCCGAATTTCGATTAAACGAGTATCTGATTGAGGAGAGTTGAGTGGAGCAATTCGTCAGCGGGTGGAAGAAGAGTTACTACGGCAAAGGCGATGTAACGGTCTATCGACTGAATCGGGATGGCGTTACTCCACCGGGCCAGAGCCCCGTATTCGGCGCTAACGTAAAGATTCTGATTTATGGCGACGCCTTCTGGCCCACGTACACAACGGGCGACAATACCGGCCTGATCGCGACGGATTCGATGAAAAACTTTATCCAGCGCGAGACAATGAACTTTCCCGGAACGGATCTCGAGGCTTACTGCCACTTTCTCGGCTCCCGATTTCTCGACACGTACCCGCGGGCGGAGGGCGCCCAGGTCTCCGCCGCGGAGATTCCCTACGCCCCGATTCCCGGCCAAACCGCGGCGTTCCAGCCGGCCGGCCCGGAGCGCCTCACCGTCCGCTGCGAGATCGACCGTCAGGGAATTGTGGAAATGGCGTCCGGTATCGCCGGATTCCGAATGGTTCGGCTCGGTGGAAGCGCTTTCTTCGGTTTCGTGCGCGACCAGTACACTACGCTGCCCGAGATAACGAACCGTCCCCTCCATATGTGGCTCGATCTGGAGTGGCTCTACCGCTCGCCCCAGCCCGGCTCGACCGGGGTAAGCGTCGCGGCTAAGGCGCGCGAAATTGTCCACGCCACGTTCGGAGCGTTTGAATCCGGCAGCATTCAGCAGATCGTCTACCGGATCGGCGCGAAGATGCTGGCCGAGCTTGACTCGATCTCCGAAATCCATCTCGAAGCGAATAACAGAACCTGGGATACTGTCGTCGAACAGGGGGACGAACTCGGCGTATATAGCGACGCGCGCCCGCCATACGGCTGCCTCGGTCTACGCCTACGCCGGCAGATCTGATCCCATGCCTCGACTCTCGACGCACGTTCTCGACACCGCGCGCGGCGCACCCGCGCGGGGCGTTGCCATCGATCTATACCGGTACGATTCCAGCGGCCCATGTACGCGCCTGAAGTCAACGTTCACCAACACCGGCGGCAGAACCGATGAGCCTCTGCTTCTTGCGGACGAACTGACGATAGGCAATTACGAACTCGTCTTCCACGCGGGCGATTACTTCCGGACTCTCGGTCTGCGGCTACCCGATCCACCATTTCTGGACCGCATTGCGATTCGCTTCGGCATCTCCGATGCGCACGGCGACTATCATGTGCCGCTTCTGCTTTCACCCTACGGCTACAGCACGTACCGGGGTTCCTGATGTTGGACCTGCTCGCCCAAGCCGGAGATTGCATCGCACGCTGCCGGACTTTGGCGCTCCACAGCGAGGAATTCGGCTTTATAACCCGCACCTTCCTCTCCGAACCGATGCACCGCGTTCACTCCGGCCTGGGCGGCTGGATGCGGGATGCAGGCATGTCGGTCAGGATCGACGCAGCCGGGAATCTGCGCGGCGAATTTCCCGCGAAGACCCCCGGCGCTCCGGTGCTATTGATCGGTTCTCATCTCGATACCGTCCCTCACGCGGGCGCGTTCGATGGAATTCTCGGGGTGGTTCTTGCCGTTAAGTTAATCGAATCGATCCGGCGCCGGCTCCGTTTCGGTATCGAGGTAATCGGATTCTCGGAGGAAGAAGGGGTACGGTTCGGCATCCCCTTTATTGGCAGCCGCGCCCTCACCGGCGAACTGGATCGAACTCTCCTCGCCAAAAGGGATGGGCAGGGAACCACTGTCGAGGCCGCTATCCGAGCCTTCGGTCTCGATCCGGGCGAGCTGCCTTCGGCGATCGCGCACCTGCCGTCCCTCGGTTATCTGGAATTTCACATTGAGCAGGGGCCGGTGCTCGAGAGCTTCGATGCTTCGCTGGGCATCGTGGAGGCGATCGCCGGCCAAAGCCGCTTGGAACTCACCTTTGAAGGCCGCGCGGCCCACGCGGGAACGACACCGATGCACCTTCGGCGGGACGCCCTCGCCGGCGCGGCGGAATGGATAGCCGCCGTGGAAGCCGAAGCCGTTGCAACGCCGAACCTCGTCGCTACCGTCGGAAGAATCGAAGCGCGCCCCGGCGCGTCGAACGTGATCCCCGGCGCCGTCAACTTGAGTCTCGATGTTCGCCATCGCGACGACATGGCGCGCCGGCAATCGGCCCAGCATCTGATCTCCTCGGCAAAGAGCATCGCGTTGCGCCGCGGCCTTCAGGTTGCTTTCGAAACACGGCTCGACCAACCCGCTGTCGCCATGGAGACGCAACTTAGCGGTATCCTCGCGCGGGCGGTGGAGCGCTCGGGTCACAAGCCGCACCGCATCGTCAGCGGGGCCGGGCACGACGCCATGGTCCTCGCCCGCCACATGCCGGCCGCGATGCTCTTCCTCAGAAGTCCCGGGGGGATCAGCCATCATCCCGGCGAAACTGTCCTCGCCGGCGACGTCGCCGCGGCGCTCGACGCCGGCATTTATTTTCTGGACGAACTGGAGGTCTGCGTTTGAGGGAGCAAATCGTGCGCGGCGGAACTTTGGTTACCCCTGACGGCCTCCTCCGCGCGGATCTTCGCATCGAAGGCGAAACGATCCAGGCGATCGAGCCGGAAATCCGCGGCGGCGGCAGGGTGGTTGACGCGACGGGCCTGCACGTCTTTCCCGCGACGATCGATGTCCATGTGCACTTCAACGAGCCGGGCCGCGCGGAATGGGAGGGTTCGGCCACCGGCAGCCGCGCGCTGGCGGCGGGAGGGGGCGCGGTTTTCTTCGACATGCCGCTCAATTCGACGCCCTGCACGGTGAACGCACGCGAGTTCGACCGCAAACGCGCCGCTCTCGAAGCCTCCTCGATTGCGGACTTCGGCATCTGGGGCGGTCTGATTCCCGGCAACCTCGCGGAGATGGCGGAACTCGCCGATCGCGGCGCCGTCGGCTTTAAAGCCTTTCTCTGCGATTCCGGTCTTCCCGAGTTTCCGCGCGCCGACGATCTGACGCTCTGGGAAGGTCTGGCTGAAGCCGCGCGGCTCGACCTGCCCGTCGCCGTTCACGCGGAAAGCCAGGAACTGACGCAGGAACTATCGCGAAGGCGGACGGCGAAGGGCATATCTCCGGTCGCGGACTTCCTTGCCTCCCGGCCCGTGCTCGCCGAACTCGAGGCCATTCAGCGAGCGACGCTCATGGCAGGCGAGACGAAGGCGCGACTGCACATCGTGCACGTCAGTTCAGGCCGCGCCGCCGCCGCCGCCGCCGAAGCTCGCGCTCGGGGCGTGGACGTTTCCATCGAGACCTGCCCCCATTACCTCTTCTTCACGAGCGAAGATCTGGAGCGGCTCGGCGCTCTCGCGAAATGCGCTCCGCCGCCGCGCAATCGCGAGCATCAAAACGAACTCTGGGCCGAACTGGTGAAAGGCGCCATCGACATCGTCGCATCCGATCATTCTCCCGCTCCGCCTGAGATGAAGACCGGAGACTTCGAGGGCGCCTGGGGCGGCGTCGCCGGCGTGCAATCTACCCTCAACGTGCTTCTCGACCGCGGCCATTTTAATCGCGGCATCCCGCTGGAGCATATTGCCGGCCTGCTCGCCGCCACGCCCGCGCGCCGCTTTCGTATCCCACGCAGGGGTTCGATTCGCCCCGGCAATCACGCCGATCTGACGCTCGTGGATCTTGCCGGGTCCTTCACGCTCCAACCGGAAGAAATGGCGCACCGCCACCGTCTTAGCCCATATGCGGGCGAGAAATTCCGAGGTGTCGTGCGCCGGACTATTCGCCGCGGCGAGACCATCTTCGCCGACGGAAGTTTCCCGTCGATTACCCGCGGCCAACTGGTTCGCCCCGAGAGATAAACATGCACCCATTCGGACAAACACGCAGCGCGCGCTTCGCCGGCCATCTCCTGCAAACCCCTGACACGTTCGTGCGAGCCCCGCTGCCCGGAATGCGCGGCGTGACGGCCATCGTGCACGCTGCCCCGGCGCTCGGCGCGAAGTTCACGCAATACACCGCCGAATTCGAACCGGGCGGAACGCTTGCGCCGGCCCGGGACCAGCGATTCATCTACACATTGGACGGCTTCATCGAAGCGCCCGGATTCACGCTGCACGGGGGCGAGTATGCGTGGTTCCCTCCAGGCTCGGATGTCGAACTGCGCGCCGGCTCGGCCGCGCGCGCCGCCGTCATCGAAAAACCCTATCGATCTTTGGAAGGCGTCGCATTACCCGCGTTCTTCAAAGGCAGCGAGAATCAGGTCCCTCCAGCTCCGCTAAATGGCGATACAGCACTTGAAGTGCGCAGCCTGATCCCGGCGGGGGCCGCATTCGATCTGGCGGTAAACACGATGATCTTTCAACCCGGCGCAACGCTCCCGATGGTTGAGATTCACGTTATGGAGCACGGTCTCCTGATGCTTGCGGGCGCCGGTATCTACCGTTTAGGCGATCGCTGGTATCCGGTGGCCGAAGGCGATTTCATCTGGATGGCTCCCTACCTGCCGCAGTGGTTCGGCGCGCTCGGCAAGACGCCCGCAAAATACCTGATCTACAAAGACTGGAACCGCTGACATGACTCTGACGATCGATCAAGACCGGCTCAGCCACGAACTGGATGGATTGGGCCGTATTTCCGCCGAGCCTGCGCCGTCTGTAACTCGCGTCGTCTTCACGGAAGTCGATCTGCGCGCGCGACGGTTCGTCAAAGACCTGTGCGTGGAAGCCGGGCTCGAAGTGCGCGAAGATCCCGCCGGCAACACTTTCGCGCGCTGGACCGGTACAGAACCCGGCCTGGCGGCTGTCGGCACAGGCTCGCACATCGACGCCATTCCCAACGCCGGGCGCTTCGACGGCACGGTGGGCGTGCTGGGCGGACTCGAGGCGATTCGCTCGCTGCAACGCGCGGGAGTACGGCTCCGCCGCTCAATCGAACTTCTAACTTTCACGTCGGAAGAGCCGACGCGTTTCGGGATCGGCTGCCTCGGTAGCCGCCTGCTCGCCGGAAGGCTTCGCTCTTCAGCCGACAACACACTTTTTGACCCGGAGGG
>JALYXS010000089.1 GCA_030946965.1 Acidobacteriota bacterium | reverse complement strand
ACCACGTTCCAGAGCGGGTTCACACTGACCCCTTCGACGACCGTGAATACCTGCGTCTGCGGCAACAGCTTCGCCGTGCCGAACGTGATAGGAACTCCGAACATCGATCCGTCCAAACGCAGCTAGGGACAGTGGTTTAACGTTAGCGCATTTTCAATTCCGGGACAGTACATGATCGGAAATGCAGGCCGTGGGATTATCAATGGGCCGCATCTCTTCAACACAGACGTGAATGGGGCTAAGCGAATTCCGCTGCCGTTGCGCGAAGGGATGACTTTGGAATTCCGGGCCGAGTTCTACAATGCCTTCAACACGCCGCAATTCAACGATCCGAATACAACGATCGGCTCCGGCACGGCGGGACAGATCACCGGATCGAAGAATGAGCGGCAGGGCCAGCTAGCGCTGAAGCTGTACTGGTGACAAGGTTTTAGCAGAATCTGAAAAAGGCCATGGCAGACTAAATACCTGCCCCACCAAACCTCACAAAATCATTGATTGTTCATAGTGGGGCAGGCGGTTTCGCCTGCCATCGATTATCGTCCCGGGCCTTAAACCACGCGGCGTCCGGAAAAAATCTGAATTACCGCGACGATCAGTGCCACTACCAGCAAGATATGGATAAAGCCGCCGAAAGCCGTACCAGTCACCAGCCCGAGGAGCCACAGCACCAGCAGAATCACGAAAATTGTCCAAAGCATAGTTTTTCTCCTGTCCGCGTGACTCGCGCACGCCAGAACGAGATCGGAGAAGCAGTTAGGGTGCCAAAGAGAATTTAGCGCGCGGGCAGCAGCGCGCGGATCGTTTCGAGCGTATCGGCGTCTTCCGGTTTCTTGTCGGTTCGCCATCGCGCCATTCGCGGAAAACGCACGGCAACTCCAGATCTGTGCCGCGGGCTTTTCTGAATCCCCTCGAACGCCAGTTCGAAAACCAACTCCGGTTTGACGGACCGTACGGGACCGAATTTCTCTATCGTATTGCGGCGGACGAACGCGTCCACTTTGCGAATCTCTTCGTCGGTCAGCCCCGAGTAAGCTTTGGCGAATGGAACTAATTCGCCGCCATCCCAGACCGCGAACGTGTAATCGGTGAATAGGCTCGCGCGGCGGCCATTGCCCGGCTGCGCGTACAGCAGCACTGCGTCCACCGAGTAAGGCTGGATCTTCCACTTCCACCAATCGCCGCGCTTGCGGCCCACGCGATACGGCGAACCCAAACGCTTCAACATAAATCCTTCGACGCGGCGTTCGCGCGCTTCCAGTCGCAACGCGGCGAGGCGCTCCCATGAATCCGTTTCGACCACCGGCGATAGCACGATGCGCCCCGTCGCCTTCGCCGATTCCACGATCTCCGCGAGGCGCGCGCGGCGCCATTCCAGTGGCTGCTCGCGAATGTCCGACCCCCCGACTTCGAGCAGATCGTACGCGAGCACCGCGACCGGAACCTCGCTCAAGATCTTCGCTCCCAGAACCTTTCGCCCGATTCTGCGCTGCATCTGCGCGAACGGCAGCGGCATCCCATCCACCCAGGGAAGGATTTCGCCATCGATCGCCGTGCCTTCGGGCAGTAAGCCCCCGAGCGCTTCCAGTTCGGGAAAACGGTCTGTGACTAACTCTTCGCCGCGCGACCAGATGAACGTTCGCCATTTGCGCCGGATCAGTTGCGAGCGAATCCCGTCCCACTTCCACTCCACCTGCCATTCGCCAATAGGCCCGAGTGAATCGATCTCCCCCTCGATGGGATACGCGAGGAAGAACGGATACGGGCGGCTGACGTCCGCGTCCTTGGAATCTTTCGCGAGCAGGGTCGCCTGAAAATCCGCCGTGGGCTGCCAATCGCCCATCAGGCGATGCGACAGCACTCCGGCCTCGATTCCGCTGACATTGGCGAGCGCGCGCACAACCAGGCTTTGCGACACGCCCACGCGGAAGCCGCCCGTGATCAGCTTGTTCCAGACAAAGCGCTGGCCTTCATTCATCTCGCGCCAGGCACTCACCAGCGAATCGCGGCGGCGCTCGTCGCTCCACTGGCGCAAGGGCAGCAAGCGTTCTTCAACCCAGTAGTGCAGCGGCAGATCGGTCGAATGTTCCGGCTTGGGAAGGAGCAGCGCGATGGTCTCGGCCAAGTCTCCGATCGCATGATAGGATTCGCCGAAGAGCCAATCCGGCACGCTCGCTTCGGCGATGGCCCATTCGACCAGCTTGCGTGTTTCGATGAGCCGTTTCGGACGGCGGCCGATCAAAAAATGCAGCGCCCAAGCGGAGTCGGCGGGCGGCACGGACGAAAAATAGTTTGTCAGTGCCTGAATTTTCTCATTGGTCTTTGTGGTCTCGTCAAGCGCCGTAAACAGGTCCGCGAAAGCCTTCACGATTCTTCGCTCCCGGAAGCCGCGCCTTCATCCCGCTCGCCTTCGAACTGCGTCTCGAGTGCTTGCGCCTGCTTTCCGTTTTCTTCGAGCCACCGCACCAGCGCCGAACGGTAACCGTGGGTCACTAAAATCCGTTCCGCCCCGGTGGCTTCGATAGCGGAGAGCAAGCCGGGCCAGTCGGCATGATCGGAGACGATAAAGCCGCGATCGATAGAACGTCTTCGCCGCGCGCCGCGAATTCGCATCCAACCGGACGCGAACGCGGTCGATACCTTCCCGAATTTGCGGATCCAGGGCGTTCCGTTCGACGATGGCGGGGCCACGATTAAGGCGCGGCTCCAGTCCGTCCCGTGATCCGCTTCGCCGGCGTATTGGGTTGGCGGCAAAGCCACGCCTGTCTCGCGATAGATGCGATTCAGATTCTCCACCGCGCCGTGGCAGTAAATCGGCCCGATGGAACTATCGACGGCCGCGAGACAGCGTTGCGCTTTCCCGAGGGCGTAGCCAAATAAGATGCTGGCCTTTCCCGCATCCCGATTCCGCCGCCACCAAGCATCGATCTCCGAGGCAACCTCGACTGGATTCGTCCACCGGTAAATCGGCAACCCAAACGTGGATTCAGTCAGGAAAGTATGGCATCGGACCGCTTCAAAAGGCTTGCACGTCGGATCGCGCTCGAGCTTGTAATCTCCCGAAGCAACCCAAACCTCTCCGCCGTATTCCATGCGGATTTGCGACGAGCCCAGGATGTGACCCGCGGGGTGCAGCGACACCTTCACGCCATTCAAATCCACGGTTTGCCCGTATGGCAGCGCCTCGATCGCGCTCTCCTGGCCCATGCGCGCGCGCAGCACGGCCTCCCCCTCGATCGATGTAAGATATCGTTTCGAGCCCCGGCGGGCATGGTCGGAATGCGCGTGAGTCACAACGGCGCGCTCGACCGGACACCAGGGATCGATGTAAAAATCCCCAGCCGCGCAAAAAAGGCCATTCGCATTCACTTGCAGAATAGGTTCACCCGAGCGAAGCTATTTCTAAGTATAGTTGGCAGGTACGCTTTATAAGGCGGAGCGTGTTAAAGTGATTTACAATACTGAGCGGTGACTCCACAATGAAGGCATTTTCGATCGTTCTTCTATTTATAAGCTTCGTTACCGGGCTACGCGGAAACGAGAGCGTGGACCGGGCGGCGCAATCTGAAAAATCCGGAAATGCTGGAGCGGCGTTAGAGATTTTGGCGAAGGGTGTCCAAGCCGCTCCTTCCGATCCGGGAGTGCTCACCGCTTACGCCGAGTTTCTGGATCGGTATAACGACCCCGGAAGCCGCGACGCGTACCGGAAAGCGCTTGCCGTTTCTCAGGATCAGGCCATGACCCAGAAATCGGCCGAGCGATTGGTTCTCCTCGATCTTCTGGCGGGCGACCGCGAGGCGGCAACGAAGGATTTGTCGGCTTACCGCTCTGCGGGCGGAAAGGATTGGGGGAACGCCGCCATTCCGAGCGGCGACGCTCCGGCGGAGAAGCGGCAATACATCCAGATACCCGGTCCATTACGTTCTTTTGGACGGATGGCGGCGATATCCGGCGATATTAACCCCGATGAAGTTCTTCCCGCACTCGCGCGGAACGTCGTGACGAACGGTTATCAGGCTTCGCACAGCAACGATGCGCTCGAACAAACCGAATATCTGAAACTGGTGCACCGGTATATTTCGCAGGCGCGCGAACTCGAAAAACTCGCGGGCCCGGCGAAAATAATTAAAATCGATAACTGCGATTCGGCGCAAGCCGGGGAGCTGCTACGGATCGTCGGGTTCCGGATGCGGGGCGGGTGCGGCAGTGAAGTGGTGCTCGAAACCGTTAACGCCACGCGCGCCTTTTTGGCGACGGATTCCGGTTTCCCCATCGCCGAACTCGAACAGGCTCTCCGCACCAACCACCCGTTCACTTATGACTACCAGCCGACGCAGGTTCCGGTTCTCTACGGGCCGGATTACTGGGTGTCGGCCAAAGAAAAAGCGGCGGGCGATTTCATCGACGCGTTCTTATCCGACCCATCCCTCTGCCGTTTCTACTTGGGCCTTTCAAAGCTGGATCGGGTGACGGCGGACGAGCTTCGCAAGGACGTTCCCATGATGCGCCTTCGCGCCTACGCGCACGTGCTCGACTTTTTCGGCGGCATGTTCGAGATTCGCAACGGACACGCCGTGGTTCCGGGAGGCGCGCGCTCGGCGGCGGCTTGGGGCAAATTGGCGGGCGGGTCTCCCGAGAAAGGCGCCGCGTTCTTTGAAAAACTTCTCGCCAAAGACGATGGATGGCTTGCAAGTTTATATGACGCGCTGGCGCGAATCAACGGACCGGTTCAAGTATATTTGACCGATCCGGTACGCATGGAGCGCTTCTATGCAGCCGTGCGCGGACGCGTGACCAGTCCCGGCCCGGCGCGTCCCGTGTTTCGTTCGAACGCGGACATGATGCTGCTCACCACGCGTCTCCGCATGGACCCGAACGGGCAGCCCCACATCCCCGGCAATCTGGAAATGTGGAAAAATCTCTTCATCAATCACCCTCACGGCAAGTACGACGGCAAACTGACGAAACTGGCCGCGAACTGGCGGGAGCCGGACGACGTGCTCGAAGCTCTCTTCGGATTGAGCCGGAAAGCCGTGGAGAATGAGCCGCTCAAGATCTTCATGACGCTGAGCGACCTCGATCGCAACCGCGCGCATCCGCTCGCGCCCGATACGGCGGACCGCTTGGCACGTTCCTATAAGACATACGGGGCGCAGTACGCGATCTTCAACGACGCGCCATCGATTAGCGATCAGACCATCCTTCAGTTCATCGACACGGCCGAATCGATTGACCATATGAAGGACCAGTTGCTGCGCCAGAATACCGCGGCAATCACGCAATCGCTGGTTGGTCTCTGGCAGATTTTCAGCCGCCAGGGATCGCTTCCCGCCGCTAAAGCCAACGATACGCTTGCCGGAATTTTGAAGCCGTTCGATTCCGTCAAGAACGACCGGGATCTCTTCGACGGCGGCCGGACCGGCGTGAAGCTGCTGCTTTCGGCCACGGGCGGAAACGCCAACGATCCAGCGCCGCAGAAGCGGATGGTCGCTTTGCTGGCCGGTTCCGCGAATCCCGACGATTCCGACGCGCACGCGCAGATGGTGCAAGAGATGCAGCACATTCTGGACGCGCAACGGATTATCTCGATCGACACGCTGTTTCAACTCACGGACAATTTGACGGGTCAGAAGACGAACGCCGCCTTGGTGGGACGTCTCGCGGCTAAGGTGGCGGAAATTCAGTTGCCGCGCGCTTCGCTTTCGGGGGCCGAGAAGAATGCGCTTGCGTTCGGCTACTGGACCGAGCGGCATATCGAAGGGGAACGCAAGCTCAACGTTCGCGCCGCGATCAACAAAGCAGGGAACGATCCCGAAAAGCTGGCCGATATTCGCGGCTCGCTTGCGCCATTCCTGCGCGACGCGCTGGTGGCTTACAACTACGTTCACTACGCCCCTCCGGGCGCGCAGATTCTCTACACCAACCCGTTGTTCGTGCGCGGACACGATTTTATCGGGATGCAGGGCGCGAATCATACCTGGAAGCCAACCGAATTGTTCGGCACCGGATGGCCATCGAATGGCGGCGGCCGGCTGATCGGATCGCTCGCGGGCCTGCCTTATGCGCTGGCCGAGGCCGAGCAGAATTTTCTGGTCCCCACGCAAACGCAAGCGCTGATCTGGGGAGATCTTGCGCCGCAGATGGTGCTGACCGCGAAAATTCCGCGATGGTGGAGCGTTACGCCGGCTCAAATCCACTGGGTAGGTTTGAATATGCGCTACGCCGAATCCCTGATGGCCACGGCGGCGCTCGATCCCGAGCTGCGTACACAGGTTGTCACCGCTATAGGCCGTCAGGCGACACCGGCCCGCACGCTCGAAGCGTCGCGATATCTCGATCTGGGCAACGTTCGCGCGGCGGTGGAGAGGCTGACGCCGTCCGAATTATACGTGCTTTCTTCGGAGATGATCGACAGGCGGCCTGCGGGGGCGGATGTCGTGAACGTGGAGCTTCGCAGCCTTCGGTCCGAACATCCGGCCGAGGTGAGCGAGACCGCCATCTCGAGCGCGTTTGGGACTCCCAAGCCGACCCTCGCCAATTCCTACCGTCCGGAACTGCTCAAGCTGCGAACCTTCCCGACCTTAATGGGTTATTCGAGCCGGATCATGGCGGAGAGCTGGGAATCGAACACGCTGTATTGGGCAGCGCTGGCCGACCAGATGCACGTGCCCCCCTCGCAGTTGAATGTGTTGATTCCGGAGTGGACACAAAAAGTAGTCGAGCGCATTTTCGCGTCGCATTTGGAAGACTGGCCGGCTTTGCTGAAATCGCTTCGCCTGGTCGGGGACGACGTTCGCTCCAAGTCGGCTGCGCAATTGGCGGCTTCAAGAGATTGATCTAATCAGGAGACCTTCGTGAAGAAGATTTCAACACGCACGATCGCTGGTGTGGCGCTGGCCTTGGGCGCCAGCGGAATTTGGCTTTGGGCGCAAGATGGCCGAGTTGCCGTTTTCAAATCGAAAGTGGACTTAGTAGTGTTCGATTTCACCGTCACGGATGGGAAAGGGCACTACATCAACGGCTTGAAGCCAGGCGATTTCAAAGTGACGGAAGACGGCATTTTGGAAAAGCTTTCCACCTTCGCCGAGGGGAACAAACAAGCCATGGAGGTGATGGCCGACGGTAGCTTGCGGCCATTGATCACGCAGCCTGGCGCGCTCGAGCCAGGCGCAAAACCGGGCATCGATTTACGTTCGGATGCGTTCGTTGGCACCAACGTTTTCGTTTTATTCGATACGAGCAACTTTATGTATCGAGGCTTCGTGTATGCCGAGGATGCGATTGCCGATTTCGTGCGCGGCCTGGATCGGGCGGACTCGGTTGCGGTCTACACGTTCAGCCGAAATCTTTCGCGCGCGGCATCGCTGACGCGGGACCGGAGCGACGCAATTAATGGCTTGCGGAAGGCCGTCGCGGGGGACGATACCGCGCTCTACAACACCTTGCTGTTGACGCTGCGCGATGCGGCGAAAGTGCCCGGACGGAAAGTCGTGATCGTGTTTTCCAATGGACCCGACAACGCCAGCATGGTTGCCCCGGACGATGTGCGCGCTGTGGCCGAGGATGAAGGCATTCCGATCTACGTGATTTCGACCAGTGAGGTGAGCAAAGATCCGGTATCGAGCAGCATCTTCCGCCGCATCTCGACGCGAACTGGCGGCAAGGCATACTTTGCG
>JALYXS010000126.1 GCA_030946965.1 Acidobacteriota bacterium | reverse complement strand
GGACGGCTCACCCGCTTCCCCTCGAAATGCGTTATTTCGACAGGAAGCGCCAGTTCGAATCGCCGCGATTTTCTCTTTTCCATTTATTTAGCCCACCCGGAGTTTACGTTGGAAGCCGCGCAGTTTCAAGAGCTTGAGTACGGGCAAGGGCAAATTCCTATACCGAGTAAGGTGGTATTCCGCAATTGCACCCTGTTCTTAGGTACTAGAACTGGTGTAATTGCGACTCCCCTCCCTGGCTGTTAAATGTAAAACAGGCAAATTATGAGAACCGCCCTTTCGCCGCCGGAAGTTTCCCTGCAGACTGTTTGCCCGCTTGAGATTTCGCTCGGCCGAGTGTCGCTCGATTTGGTGTCGCTCGACACTGTAGCAGATCCCAATTACGACCAACACCCGGCATACGGCCTCGCTTTCCCCCCTCCGGCCTTAAGTTTGCGCGTGAAGGCCTTGGCTCGACTGGCTCCCTGGCTCGGCTTCGCAATCGCCAAGCAATTGTTCCTCGGGGATCGATTGCCCGCCATGCCGCGGGACGGCGACGGGCTCGAGGGTGGTCTGATGCGCCGCTTACTGGCCTTGCCCAAGTACGTCCCATGCATTCTCAGGACATTCGGACGGCACTGTTGGGGTGTTCTGTTCCCGATTCGCCGGGCGGCTCTCGAAACCGCTTCCGCGGCCGGGATACTGGGCGCTCTCTATCGCGACGGCATCGCCGTAACGCGTTTCCCGGAAGACGATCGCGCTGCCCTGCAACGCCGCGTTGCCGCTCCGATGAAGGAATTGCTCGCGCTCCGCGAAGGCTCCTCTCGTTCTTTCAAAGGCAATCAAACTTGTTTCACGCGCCGGGAACATGGCGATCTGATCGCTTTCGTAACGGCAATGTACGCCCGTCGCGGTCTGCTCGAAGCGGCCGCCGGCTATCTCGGCCGTCCGGTCGAGATTACCAGGATGGTGCTGCAGGTGAACGATCCTCGCGACGCGTATTTGTATAGCTCTTTTCCCGATGTGGGTTTGCCGAATTCGCGCACCAATTATCTGCACATCGACCGCGCGTATGGCTGCCTCAAGTCGGTGATCTATCTGAGCGAGGTGGGTGAGCGCAACGGGCCTTTCTGTTTCGTGCGCGGAAGCACCCGGATGTCTTATGGAGCGCTCGGCGGAATTTTGCGGAGGGCCGTGGACCGGGCGGGATTGGCGGAGTGCGACCGCGAAACCCGGCAGCTTTTCATGGCGCTTCCGGGAGCGTTCCGCAAAAAGAGCGCGTTTGGGAGCGACTTGCTCGATGGATCGGCGAATTCGGAACGGTTGCTGGACGCCGAATACCGGGTGACTTCGGACCAAGGGAATGTCGCGCTATTCGACAACCTGGGCATTCATCGCGGCGCGCTGGTGGAGGAAGGCCAGCGGCGCGCGATTTTCGTTACATTTGCGTGATTTTTATTCAGCGCACAAATTCCATGGCCCGGCGGAACAACGGCTCGAACTCCGGGGCGGTTCCCCCGGCCTTGGCTTTCCGCACGGCAGCTTCGGCGGCGGGTCGGGCGCATCCCAAGTTCAGCAGCGCCGAGAGGACGTCTCGATCTACATCGGAAAGTGCCGGCTGCGCGGGAGCGCCCGTTTCGCCGGAAGGAGCGGGCAGCTTGTCCCGCAATTCGAGAATCATGCGTTCCGCCGTCTTCTTCCCCACGCCGGGAATGCGCACCAGCCTTTCGACCTCGCCCTGGCGGATAGCGTCGGCAAGATCGGCGGCGGCCACGCCGGAAAGAACCTTTATCGCGAGCGTGGGGCCGATATTGCCGACAGCAATCAGGCGCTCGAACAGATTTTTTTCGTCTTGCGTCAAGAATCCATACAGGGCCAAAGCGTCCTCGCGAACGTGCGTGTGAATGCGAAGGCGAACTTCGTGGCCGGCGCCGGGCAGGCCCGTGAAAGTCGAGACTGGGATGGTGACGTCGTAACCCACGCCGCCAACGTCTACAAGCGCCTGATTTGGATGCTTTTCGAGCAATAACCCGCGCAGCAGAGCAATCATGAATGAGTGTGTGTCTATTGTATAAGGCGTTATAGATGGCCAGGCGAAGATTTTTCATCGATCGGGTAAACGCGGGCGAGGCGGAGCTATCGGGCGAAGAGGCCGGTCATCTTACGCGCGTGTTGCGCGTGGAACCGGGCCAACAGTTTGAGCTATCGGACAATCACAACCTTTATCTGGCCGAAATTGTGGAAGCGCGAAAAGACCGTGTCCGGTTTGCAGTCTTATCGCAACTGGACCCCGGTCCGGCACCGCCCTCGCTCGCGCTAGTCCTCGCGCTAATCAAATTCGACCGGTTCGAATGGTCGATCGAGAAAGCGACGGAACTGGGGGTCGAACGCATAATACCGGTGGAAGCGGCGCGGAGTGAGCCGGGCCTTTTGGCTGCCGCTCGAAAGCGCGTGGATCGGTGGCGCAAAATTGCACGGGAGAGCAGCCAGCAATCGCGCCGCGTCCGAATGCCTCGCATTGACGACGCGCGGAAGCTGAGCCAGGCGCTCATCGATAGCACCATCGCGCATAAGTTCAGGCTCGAAGAATGTTCCGGGGCGCCGTACTTGATTACGGCCAGCCGCGACCGTTTAGCTAATTGCGCTCTGCTCGCCGGACCGGAAGGCGGCTGGACGGATGCGGAACGGGAAGAGGCGGCGGCGGCCGGATGGGCGCCCGTTTCGTTGGGAACCGCGATTTTGCGGGCGGAGACCGCTGCAATCGCCGCAACCGCGGTTCTGATACATGCCTGGAGCGCGGCGAACCAGTACACTGAAAGATAAAACCCTGGATGCCCCTTTCGAAACACCATTTTATAGATTTGACGATTCTTCTGCCGATGGCGCTATCTCAAATCGGGATCGCGGCGTTGATCCTGCGCGCCGTTCGCCGCCGGTTTTCCTGGATTGCGGTACTGCTCACCTCTGTCTTCGTGGCAATCGCCGGGATTTTAATGGCTATCGCCGAATTGAGCACGCGGCCCCGCTTTACCGGCCTGTTTTGGGGGCAACTGCGTCGAACCGGAATCAAATGGGAATATCTGGGCTATTTGCGCGCCGCCACCTTTCTCTGGTGCTTCAGCGCTCTTGGCGCGTATCTTCTGTATCTTGTCTATCGCTTTCTGGCCCCTAGACTCGCCGTCACATTCAGCCCCGAGAGGCGAAATTTAATTCAACTAGCGGGCGGCGCGGCCATTGCCGCTCCCTTTGCGGTGACGGCCTTTGGCGCGATCGTGAAACGAGTCGACTTCCACATTCGCGAGGTGGATATCCCGATCGAAAACCTCCATCCCGATCTGGAAGGCCTGCGGCTGCTGCAGCTTAGCGATATCCATTTGAGCGCATTTCTAAGCGAGAAGGAATTTGCCCGCGTAATCGATGCTTCAAACGAGCTGCGCGCGCATGTCGGATTAATTACCGGCGATCTTATCTCATCGCCCGGCGACCCGCTGGACGCCTGCTTCCGCCAGCTCGCGCGTTTGCGCACCGATGCGGGTTTATTCGGCTCCATGGGGAATCATGAAATCTACGCAAAGGTTCTGGACTACACGGCCCAGCAAGGGGCGCGGCTGGGCATTCCGTTCCTTCGCGATGAGGCAAAACAACTCCGGTTCGGAAACGCATCCGTGAATTTCGCGGGCGTGGATTATGAGCCGTTCGACCACAAACCGCATTACCTGCGGGACGCCGATAAGCTGATCGCGCCAGGATCGGTGAATGTTTTGCTTTCGCACAACCCGGATGTGTTCCCGATTGCGGCGCGGCAAGGCTACGATCTCACCGTCGCGGGACACACTCATGGCGGGCAGGTGACGTTTGAAATTCTGGAGCAAACCGTGAACATCGCGCGGGTATTCACGCCATTTGTTTCGGGACATTACAGAATCGGAAAATCTTCCTGTTACGTGACCCGCGGAATCGGGACGATCGGCATTCCTTTGCGGTTGGGCGCTACCCCCGAAATTACGCTGTTGCGGCTGCGGAATTCGAAGGCATAAGGCTCGTGCGCTATTTAGTGCTGAGCGACATTCATAGTAATTGGGAAGCGCTTCAGGCGGCACTCGATTCGGCCAAAGGGCAATACGATAAAATTCTCTGCTGCGGCGATTTAGTGGGTTACGGGCCCGACCCGAATCCGGTGCTCGATTGGGCGCGCGAGAACGTTCACCAGGTAATACGCGGCAATCACGACCGCGCCTGCGCCGGCATGGAAAACCTGGAGTGGTTCAATCCGGTGGCACGGTTGGCCGCGATCTGGACGCAAGGCAAGTTGACCCCGGAGAACAGCCGATGGATCCGCGACTTGCCGAAAGGGCCCCTCGCGGTGG
>JALYXS010000063.1 GCA_030946965.1 Acidobacteriota bacterium | reverse complement strand
CTGCTTCGGCGCACATCAACGCCGTACGCCGGCCTTTCGCTTCGGTGATCGCGCGCGCTAGGCCCTGTTCGAACTCCGGAGTCTGCATGTAATCGGCATAACCCCTGAACGAGAGGTTGCGCCATCCGGTGTTTGTCGAATCTTTGCGAGGCCGGCGGAGGCCGCCTAGCTCGCCCAGGTGTAGATATCCAATCCCCGCTTGCGACAGCGACCATGGCAGCCCATCCCGGTTGAATTGCGGATTGTGCCGCGACCTTGGCACGGTGCGGACGTCGATCAGCAGTTTCACGGCGTGCGCGTTCAATATAGCGATGAAATCTTCAATCGACCGCGTCGAATGCCCGATAGTGAAGACCGGCTCAGACAGCGCCATGCACGGCGCCGCACTCGCGCGCCAGCCGTCGAAACAGCGCCATGCCGTCGCAAGCGGCGGGCGTCAACTCGTAGACAATGTGCCCGGATAGATACCTGCGCGCGAGATCGAGCGGGAATCCACGCGGCGCCGCTTCCTCTCGCAGAATGTCTTCCAAGTGGTTCCGCCCGTAACAATACGAATCGCGAAAGACCCGGGTTACCTCGGGAGTAATGCAACTCTTTTCTCCGGCCCAAACGGCAAACACCATCGGCAAACCGGTCATGCCGGTCCACTCGCCGCCGAGATCGTACACGTGAAAGGGCAACGCGTCCGGATCCAGACGCAGCGCCGGATCGCCGATGATCAAAGCCGCGTCCGCAACCGCAAGCATCGCATTCAAATTCGGCGCGAGCGTGACAATTTCCGGCTTCACGCCAAAACGCTTCTCCAGAACGATGCGGGTAAGGACCACGGAGGTCCGGGAACTTGAATCCGCCGCCAAAACGCGAATCTGGGGAGCGAGAACTTTTGAAATCAGCAAAATGCTGCGCACGGGTCCGTTCGAAGCAATTCCGAGTCCCGGAACGACGCCCAAATCCTGGCGTTCCAGCTCTATACACGGGATGATCCCGATATCCGCGGCGCGCGAAGCCACCGCTTCCGCGCATTGCGCGGGCAACTCGAAAGTCATTTCGAATTTCCCCCGCTGAGGTCCATGCAGCAGCCCCCAAACCAAGGGCGAAGTGTTCAGGTATTGGACCGCGCAGACTTTAATCAAACATCGGTCCCGATGGACGCTCGCGTGCGCGGGTTTGGCTTATCGCTCTTGCCGTAATCGGCGCGAGCTTCCGCGCTGGTCGCCACATCGTCGGCACCGGAATTCTTGAGAATGTCAACCGCCCGCTTGGTCCAGGCGTGGTCGTCGCAGTGAACCGACAGCAAGATACCGCCCGATTTCAGGTGCCCCTCGTAGCGCTTGGCCTCGTATTCCGGCATTCCCGCTCCGACTAGCGCGCCAGTGATGCCGCCCAGCGCGCCCACCGCGCCCACTCCGGCAAGCGCGGCCATAATCGGTCCAGCGGCGAGAAATGGCCCGATTCCCGGTATCGCAAGCGCCCCGATACCGATCAGCCAGCCCAGCGCGCCGCCCAGCACGGCGCCTGTACTCGCTCCGGCCGCGGCGCCTTCCGGAGCCTTGGTGTTTTTTTCGTGAGCCAAATCTTTCGACCCGATATTCTCGGGCAGCAGAACGGAAATATCGGTATTGCGGAAACCGGCGGCTTTCAGGGCGTCAACGCCTTCCTCGACCGCGGTCTGATTCCGGTATAAGCCGAACGCGGCTATGTTTTTCGCGGACATTCGCATCGCTCCTTTCAATCTCTCTAATGCAATGTTGATACCAATCGGGCTTTCGCTGAGATCTCCCTTGTTTTCAGCCACTCAGTTACCTGGTGAGCCGATCGAAGACCACTCCCGGCAAACGTGTTACTTTTCAGATAGTCAGCGTGCATTCCCGACCCCCCATGAAACTTTATCGCCGTTCTCTATATTTCCTGCTAATGCTTAGCGCCCTGCCCGCGCAAGTTCAATTGAATCAAAGACCCACGCGAGTCATCGGCCAGCCGAGAGTCGAGGTTCAACCGTCGAATTTCAATCCGAATCTGGTGGAGGGCCGCGAGCTCGAGACCCCGCAGGCGGTCGCGCTAGATACGTCCGTTAATCCGCCTTACTTATACGTGAGCGATCAGGGAAACAGCCGCGTACTCGGCTTCAAGAATTCGGCGGCGTTTGCTAACGGACAGCATGCCGATATCGTAATTGGCCAAGTGGATTTTTACTCGACTTTGCCGCAAGGCCCTTCCCGTCAAGGCGCGCGCAGCACCGGACTATCCGGCCCCGTGGGTTTGGCTGTCGATGCACAGGGCAACCTTTACGTCGCGGATGCCGGGAACAACCGCGTAGTTCGTTTCCCCCAGCCGTTCTCGCAGACCGATCAGACGCCCAACCTAGTGATTGGGCAGCCGTCGTTCAATTCCGGCGCGGCGAATGGCGGCGCGATGCTTCCAACCGCAAACACGCTATCGTTCACCAGCGGCGGCGCTCTCCAGGCATTCCTTACGTTCGATAGCAGCGGCAATCTGTGGGTAGCGGACGCTGGAAACAACCGCGTATTGCGATTTCCCGTTACGGCTCTGACGGCGAATCCGCCGGTGAACGGCCCGGCTGCCGACTTGGTTTTGGGACAGGTCGATTTCATCACAAACACCTATATAAATCCGAAGAACGACAAGACCGTCCTGAATGCGGTGCGTGCCCCAACCGGGATCGCGTTCGATCCGGGCGGACGGCTGTTCGTCTCGGAATCGGTAGCGCAATCCGTGCGGGCCCGCGTTCTGGTTTATGCTCCGCCGTTCGCCAACGGGAAACCGGCGGCCAGGCTTTTAGGTGTTTCGCTCGCCAATCCGCCATTGCCGCAAACCAGTGAATTCGAGTTGCAAGCGGCGCCGGGAAACGTGTTTATGATCGGGGCGAATCCGGCTATTGCCGACACTCTGAACAACCGCATTCTGATCTATAAGCCCTACGATCAGTGGTCCACGGATATGCTCACGCAGCCGGCCCAGTCCGTCCTGGGGCAGGCCGATTTTACGGGGCATCTGGTGAATCGCGAGCAGCCGGAAGCCGGACCGCTGACACTCGCGTTTCCCACATCGGCGGTTTTATCGGGTACCGAATTGTTCGTGGCCGACGCTGGAAATAATCGTGTCGTAGTTCTGCCCCAATCCGGTGCGTCGTTCGGTCCCGCTACCCGCGTGCTAGGCCAGGATCAACTGAACTTAAATGCTCCCAATCTGGTGGAAGGGAGGGAATTCAATTTCACAGCGGGTCTCTCCGTCGAAGCGGGCGTAGTTGCCGATCTGAATTCTAACCCTCCGCGCCTTTACGTGGCGGATACCAACAACAATCGCGTCTTGGGATACTCCGATTTGCGGAAAGTGAAGCCGGGCGACCCAGCCGATATCGTAATTGGCCAACCGGATTTCGCCCGCACGCTGGTGAATTATCCGAGTAACGATCCCAACAAGCCGACGCAATCGAATCTGTTTGGACCGACCGGTCTCGCGATCGACTCAGCGGGAAACCTTTATGTCGCCGACACCGGGAACGGACGCGTGCTTCGCTTTCCGCAGCCGTTCGCGAATCCGCAAAGCCTTCCAGTCGCGGACGTGGTGCTGGGGCAGACCAGCTTTACGGGCAAAATTACCGACGCTTCATCGAAGACCATGAATTCGCCGTACGGATTGGCATTCGCCGGCGACAACGGACTGCTAGTTTCGGACCGGCAGCAAAACCGCGTGCTCTTTTTCGGTGGAAAAGCGAGCGCTTTCGCCAGCGGCATGGCCGCCTCCAAAGTTTTTGGACAGCCGGACTTCACCTCAGTCGCCCCCGGTGCCGAGGATAACCGGATGAACTCTCCCCATCACATCGCGACCGATACCGACGACCGCTTGTATGTAGTCGACGCGGCGAATAACCGGGTAACAATTTTCGACCGGGCATCGCAAGCGGGTTCCGATCCGCACCCGGCGATTACGCTTGGGAGTCTCGGCAGTCCGAGGGGAATTTACGTCAGCCCGTCCACCGGGGAGGTGTGGGTGGCGGATACGAACAACAACCGCGCGTTGCGGTACCCCAAGTTCAACGACCTAGTGTTGAACCAGGCTTCGAATTACATAATCCCGTCGCCGGGTCCGCTGGCTCTGGCGCAGGATGCTTTCGGAAATCTCTACATCGCGGATCTCGCGAACCGCGTGGCCATTTACTATCCGGGCCTGATCGCCCAGAACGCGGCCAACAATCTGCAAACCCGCGCGCTTTCGCCGGGAACGGTGGCGGCGGTCGGTTCGCTTGGAAATATCAACCAGTTTGGGACCGACACGCTTTCCGCCACCAGTTTGCCTTTACCCACGCAGCTAGGCGGCATCGAGGTGCGGCTAAACGATCAGCCCGTTCCACTTTATTTCGTGAGTCCGAATCAGATAAACTTTCTGGTGCCAATGAGCGCCCCGACGTCGGGTACAGCGGACCTGTTGGTGGTTCGCACCGATACGGGCCAGGTGCTCAGCGATAGTCCCGTTCAGTTCGACCGCGTTTCGCCAGGACTATTCACGCTCACCCAAACCGGGAGCGGACAGGCGGCGGCGATCAATCAGGACGGAACGGTAAACGGCCCCGATCACCCGGCGCCGCGGAACTCTATCGTTTCTTTTTATGGTACGGGACAAGGAGTTGTCCCCGGCGCTCCGCCGGACGGCGCGGCTCCAAGCGGACCGGTTCCTACCTCGCAGAATCCGCAGGTGATTATCGGCATTGCCCCCGTGCCGCCGGAAAACGTGACTTATTCCGGCCTCGCCCCGGGCTTTCCGGGCGTATGGCAGATCAACGTGAAAATTCCGGACACGGTCGCCCCAACCACTTCTGGTATGCCAACTCAGGTGGTGATGGTGCTCAATAGCATCCCGAGCGGCGGGGGCGGATTGGCCCGGCCCGTCACCATGTGGGTTAAATAGGCGGGTTAAATAGGCGTGTAGTAGCGCTCGCCGGCGCAGGCCTTGCACAAGATGCGTCCGGCGCGCTCAATTTGCCGCTCGAAGTTGATGCCTTCGCCGCACTCCGCGCAGATTTTTCGCTCGCCCTTATAGCCGGGAAACTCTTCCGGCCCGAGCGCCACGCGCACCCACTGGATATCGAACAGTTCGGCAATCGGCATCTCGCGATAGGCGCGCATCTGCTGCTCGTTTTTGTTGGCGATTTCGGGATAGAGTTCTTTGGCGCGCTGTTTCGAGCTTTCCTTGGCCGCAATTCGCACGGCCCGGTTGTCCACGATGTCGCAAAATGTTGCGGCGACTTTGCCGAAATCGCGAAACTTTAGGGCGCGCTTGCCGAGACGGCAACCGGTGACGACAGGAATGGCGTCGGTCGCGCAGCGGTCGATCTCGACGAAGGTGACAAGGCGTTTGCGATCTTTTCCGGCGGGATCTTCAATGCCGAGCAGCTCGACGCCGTGAATTGCCATGCGCAGGCCCAGAATCTGTCCCGCGCAGATGTGCCCGTGCGCCTGTTCCGCTAGAGCTACGTACTCGTCGAAAGTTTTCATCGGCAATCCTATTGGGGCGCGGACACTCGTGTCTGCGCCACAATTCCCAAAGCTCGATCATAGACGTCTAATGCCGGTGACTTTTCCCATATCACAAAGCGGCTAGAACTTCCTCGGCGTGCCCCTCAGGTTTCACCTTCGAAAAGATCTTCTGAATCCGGCCGTCCTCGCCAATCACGAACGTCGTGCGCTCAATGCCCATCACCTTTTTGCCGTACATATTCTTCTCTTTAAGCACGCCGTAATCCTGGACGGCCTTCTTCTCCACATCGCATAGAAGCGTGAAATTCAGACCGAATTTCGTCTTGAATTTCGCCTGCGCTTTGGGAGTATCGGGAGAAATCCCGAGCACCAGAGCGTGTTTGCCTCCGAACGCCGCCGAGCTATCGCGGAATTCGCAAGATTCGGTGGTGCATCCGGGCGTATCGGCGCGCGGATAGAAATAGAGCACGATCCGCTCGCCCTTATGCGCGGAAAGCGAGAAC
>JALYXS010000050.1 GCA_030946965.1 Acidobacteriota bacterium | reverse complement strand
AAACTATGGGGCGCAACGTAGCGTCTCGTTCCGCGTCTTGGGTTAATAAATTTGTGACCGAGTTCGCGAGCAAACAGGTCCCGGAACAAAACCTGGGAAATATTCCGAGTTGCACAATCTCTGAAGGCTCAGGAATTACCAGTCCGGAGCCGCGTTGATTACTGTCTTGCGCCCGTTAATGCCGGTTTACACCGCCGCGCCCGCGCAAAATCCCGATGCCCAGGCCCATTGGAAATTGAATCCGCCCAAGTGCCCCGTCACATCCACCACTTCGCCGATGAAAAATAGCCCAGCCACTTTCCGGCTCTCCATGGTTTTCGAAGAAAGCTCGCTGGTATCCACGCCTCCCGCCGTGACTTCCGCCTTTTCGTAACCTTCCGTCCCGGCAGGCACGATGGTCCAATCGTGTAGTTGCCGTTCGACTTCTTGCATGGCGCGGTCCGTCCATCTCGCGGGGGTATACAGTTCGAGCCATCGGTCGGCAAAGCGTTTCGGCAGGCACGCCCGCAAGGCAGATTTCAGCGCCACTTCGTTCCCCTGGCTCTTCAACTCTCTGCCGGGCGCGAGGTCGATCGAGACTGGCGCGGGCGGAGTCCAATACGAAGAAATCTGCAGGATAGCCGGACCGCTCAGCCCCCGATGGGTCACCAGCATCTTCTCCCGGAAGCGCCGCGATCCCAATATGGCATCCACTTCCATCGACACTCCCGCAAGATCGCCATAGGCGCGCAAATCGGCGGCGCCGAAAGTAAGCGGAACCAATGCCGGGCGGCACGCCACGATTTTGTGTCCGAACTGCCGCGCGATTTCGTAGCCGAATCCCGTGGCGCCCATCTTGGGAATCGACAGTCCACCCGTTGCGATTACCAGGGCGGGTGCATGATACTCGGCATCGCCCGCGATAACCACGAACCCGGTCGTGCGCCGGATCTCCTGGATGCGCGCTCCCAGAAAGATATCGACGCGGGCGGCCCGGCATTCCTCCTCCAGCATGAACATGACATCGCGCGCCGACCGATCGCAAAAAAGCTGGCCCAAGGTTTTCTCGTGATAGGGAATGCGATGCGTCTCGATGAGTTGGATGAAGTTCGCCGGCCTGTACCGCGCCAGCGCCGATTTGCAGAAGTGTGGATTTGCGGAAAGAAAATTTTCGGCGCCAGCGGCGCGATTCGTAAAATTGCAGCGGCCGCCTCCGGAGATCAGGATCTTTTTGCCGGTCCGGTCCTCGCGCTCGAGGACCGCCACGCGCCGGTCCCGCTTTCCGGCTTCAATGGCGCACATCAATCCAGCCGCTCCCGCTCCCAGGACAATTGCGTCGTATTGTAATCCGTCCATAAGAACCGCGGCACGCAAGAGTGCGCGCGCCACATCGAGCCGCGACGTGCGAGATGTGATTGGCGCGGCTACTGTTCGTGCGCGTCTTCGAGGTAAGTGTAGCCGTGCAGCCCTTCTTCATAAAAGCGCAACAACCGGCCGGATTCTTCGTAGCCGATTCTGCCCTCGCGAACGGCAGTCTCCACATCCCGCCGAAGCTGCGTGATAAGGGTCTCGGACTTGAACTGCACGTAATTCAGAACTTCGCGAACGGTATCGCCCTTGATTACCGCATCTAAAATCACTTCCCCGGTTTCACTTAGGCGCACGTGAACGGCGTTGGTGTCGCCGAACAGATTATGCATGTCGCCCAGGATCTCCTGATAAGCCCCAACCAGAAACGCGCCCAAATAATAATTCGATCCGTCGTAAGTGTGCAGCGGCAGCGTTCGCTTCACGTCGCGCCGGTCGATAAATTGGTCAACCTTGCCGTCGGAATCGCAAGTAATGTCGCCCAACACGGTTTGCCGGGTGGGCTTCTCCTCCAGGCGATGGATCGGCATGATGGGGAAGAGTTGCTTGATGGCCCAACTATCGGGCATGCTTTGGAACAGCGAAAAGTTGCAGAAGTAAGTGTCGGAAAGCGCGGCATCGAGGCCGTCCAGTTCTTCCGGGAAGAATTCCAGTTCGCGCGAGAGTTTCTGCACGCGGCGGCAAATCGCAAAATAGAAATTTTCGGCAAGGCACCGCTGTTCCAACGGAAGATATCCAAGGCTGAAGAGATTGAGCGCCTGGTCGAGCGCTTGTTGCGCATCGTGATAACTTTCGAGCAGATTGCGCGCGGTGATGGAGCGGTAAGTCTCCTGCAGGTCCAATAGCGGCTGCTCGGGGTCGGCGGGCAACTCGCCGGGAACGTCCTCCTCACCCAATCCGGATACGCCGAGAACGTTGAAAACCATTACGCTGTGATATGCCGCTATCGCGCGCCCGCTCTCAGTGATGATGATCGGATGCGGAACCTGGGTTTCGTCACACACGTTCTGGATGTGATAGACAACGTCGTTGGCGTATTCCTGCAGCGTGTAATTC
>JALYXS010000045.1 GCA_030946965.1 Acidobacteriota bacterium | reverse complement strand
CATCGGTTCTCGAGGACGTTCCGGGGCGGCCTCCGCGCACCATCGAACGCGCGGGAATCGTCATGGGCGGCGCGATCGCCACTCTCGTGGACGGCGGTTTCCAGAAGTTTTTCCAAACTCCGGGCGGTAAGCGAAAACCGGCCCTGGCCGATGAGTTGAAAGCCGTGCACGCTTATCAGGAAGATTTGCGCGAGGCTCTGGGTCTGGTGAGCCTGTATAACGAGGCGCTCGGCACGGTGTCGAATGTATATCTGTACGACCGGGTAGAAGATCGCGATTTACACGAACCGAAGCAACCATGGGAAGTAAAAATTTAACTTCATCGATTGAGGTTTAGCCGCCATGCGAACATTCATTTTCGCTCTCGCGTTCTGTTGCATGCTTCTTCATGCCGACGAGGGCATGTGGACCTTTAACAATTTTCCCTCGGCCGAGGTAGGTCAAAAGTACGGATTCACGCCCACGCAGGCGTGGCTCGATCATGTGGAGCGGTCCTCGGTGCGGCTGGTCGGCATGTGCTCGGGATCGTTGGTATCGGCCAGCGGATTGGTGATGACCAATCATCATTGCGCCAGCTATTGCTTACAACAGAATTCGACGGCCGGAAAAGACTATATCCAGCAAGGGTTCCTGGCTTCGACGGAAGCCGCCGAACCGAAATGTCCGGCGCTCGAAATCAATACGCTCACGAGCATTGGCGACGTCACGGATCGGGTTCACGGCGCAACCAAAGGCAAGTCGGACAAAGCGTTCACCGACGCGCAAAATGCCGAGATCAGCCGGATAGATAAAGAATGCCAGACCGATGCCCAGACGCGATGCGACGTGGTCTCGCTCTATAACGGCGGCGTCTTCAATTTGTATCGCTACCACCGCTACCAGGACGTGCGGCTGGTGTTCGCCCCGGAAACGGAGGCGGCCTTCTTCGGCGGCGATCCCGATAATTTCAATTTTCCGCGTTACGACTTGGACGTGTCGTTTATGCGGATTTATGAGGACGGCAAGCCGGCGCGCGTTACGGATCACTTCCGCTGGAATGAGGCGGGGCCGCGCGACAACTCGCTCGTATTCGTATCGGGCAGCCCGGGCAGGACTTCCCGGTTGCTCACCGTCTCTCAATTGGAATTCATGCGGGACGAAAATTACCCTACGCTCATCGAGACTTTAGCGGAACTCCGCGGGACGCTTACGCAGTTCAGCCGGGAAGGCGAGGAACAGAAACGCATTGCGCGAGACGAACTGTTCGGCGTCGAAAACTCGCTCAAAGCGATTCGAGGCGAGGCGGCCGCGTTGCGCGATCCCGGTTTCTTCGGCGGCAAGGTTTCCGCGGAACGCGAATTGCGCCGGCAAATTGCCGCCGATTCGGCGAAAACGCAGCTCTACGGAAATGCCTGGGACGCAATCGCGAGCGCCGAATCCATAAACAAACGGATGCATTTTCGATTCACGCTTGTCGAAGGAGGGCAGGGTTTTACTTCGGACCTATTTAGCATCGCGCGCAATCTCGTCCGCGCCGCCGTTGAACGGCCTAAGCCAAACGACCGCCGTCTGCCTGGATTCACAGATTCGTCGCTGCCCGCGCTCTCTCACCGGCTTTTTTCCCCAGCTCCCATCTACCCGCAATTGGAAGAACTAAGATTGACGTTTTCTCTTACCAAGCTGCGGGAAATGCTTGGAGCCGACGACCCGATCGTTCGCAAAGTGCTCGGCAAAGATTCGCCCGAAACTCTCGCGCATAAACTGGTGAGCGGCTCAAAGCTGCAAGACCTTGCCGAACGGAAACGATTATGGGAAGGCGGGAGCGACGCTATTGCGAAGTCCGGCGATCCGATGATCCGCATGGCGGCGCTCATCGATCCGGACGCGCGCGATATCCGCAAGGAGTTCGAAGAGAAAGTCACCGGCCCGATTCAAAAAAACAGCGCCTTGATTGCCCAAGCGACTTTTCAAGTGAAAGGGAAGAACACGTATCCCGATGCCACCGGAAGCCCCCGCCTCTCTTTTGGCGCCGTGAAGGGCTGGGAGGAAAATGGCGTCGCGGTCAAGCCGTTCACAATGTTCGAAGGCGCTTTCGACCGGGCGACCGGGCAAGATCCTTACAAACTGCCCGACCGTTGGCTCAAAGCGAAAGACAAGCTGAATCTGGCGACTCCGTTTGACTTCGTTTCGACCAACGACATCATCGGCGGGAATTCAGGCAGCCCGGTAATCGACCAGGATGGAGCCGTAGTCGGATTGATATTCGACGGCAACATTCATTCGCTCGGAGGCGAATTTGGATTCGACCCCGCGACAAACCGCGCTGTCGCGGTTACGACCACAGCTATCACCGAGGCGCTCGATAAAATCTATGGAGCCGGCCGGATCGTCCAGGAACTCAGGGCGCGGTAGGCGTTAAGCGGCTGAGTACGCGATCCTTAATCCAGTGCTCATCCCACCATTCGACGGGGTTCACCTGGACCCCGTCCAACTGCATGCTGAAATGCAGATGGTCGCCGCCTGCAAGTCCGGTCGATCCGCTCCGCCCAATAATCTGGCCCTTCTTAACCAGATCGCCAAGTTTCACGTCGATCTGGCTCAAGTGCCCGTAGATCGACTGCAAACCGTAGCCATGGTCGATGACCACGCAATTCCCATAGATGCCGAGATCGGATGCCCAGAGCACCTTGCCGTCGTTCGATGCGGGCACCGCAACATGCGCCGTGACGGCGAGATCGAAGCCGAGATGCACCTGCTCGTCCACCTTCTTGCCTTTGTAAATGTAGTTGCGCCGGTCGGCGAAGACCGACTCCACCTGCGAATTCCCTAGCTGCAGGAACGGTCCCGACCAATAGAACTTCGGTTCCGTCTTAAGCCGTAGATCCGCCAAAGTCTGGTTGTTCTTGCGCCGAAGATCCCGATTGATCCTCAAGAAACGTTCGAGCAGATCGCCCGAACTGCCCGGCTCGATCTGGTTATCGATCCTCTCGAGAAACTTGTCGTCGAGCTGAATGTCCCGCGTGCGGAATCGCTTGGGGAAGATCTTGTACTGGAATGCGGCGGACGCAATTCCGCCGGCGGGATTCGTCACGTACACCGACGGCTGCACGTCGCCGGGAAGATCCCAAGGATAGGCGAACAGGCTGAAGCGTTCTTTGCCCGGATCGGACGGCAGCGGAAAGCTGCGAAACATATATTTGCCAACTCGTACGCCGCTCTCGGTCCAATACCCGGTTGGCGTGAAGCTGACCAATCCGCAGCCGCCCTGATTGATATAGTGCTGCGCGCCATCCGCCACGACGCGCGGCGGCGCGGTAATAACGTCGACATCGGCCGTAACTGTATCCGTCGAGGCGCGCAGATCGTTCGATTGCGCTTCGACAATGATTTTGGCCTTCCCGTCGTGCAGCGCTGGCGCGGCTTTCTTGCCGGCGAGGATAGTTAGATACTGAGGCGGTTCCTGGCGGCGCAGAAACATAAAACGATGCGGCGTACTGGTGGTGATTTGCGCGAGATAATAGCGGCCGTCCTGCTCGATGGTGGTCGTCAACTTGCGCACGCCATGCGGGTTGAACACGCTCACGTGCATAGCCGTAGCCTCGCCGATCACTGAAACGGCGGGGCTGATCTGCACCTGCGTCCCTGTCGAGAGCACGAAAAGCGTAAGCGGAACCGCGAGGATCAGCAGCACCAAAACAATGAAGGCGGCCCTTACTTTTTGGTCCAAGTATCGATCCAGTCGATGAAAGTTTTGTACCAGAGAACGCTGTTTTGCGGCTTTAGCACCCAGTGGCCCTCATCGGGAAACACGAGCAGTTCGGAAGGCACCTTCTGCAATTGCAGAGCGGTGAAAAGCTGTAGCCCCTGACTAACGGGGACGCGGAAATCGAGTTCGCCTTGGACCACCAGGGTCGGCGTGCTGAATTCCTTGACGAAGTGGCTGGGCGACCAGCGGTCGTAAGTCTCGGGCGTCTCCCATGGCATGCCGCCGAACTCCCACTTTGGAAACCAAAGCTCTTCCGTTTCGGCGGCCATGCCGCGCAGATCGTAAACGCCGGCGTGCGAAACCAGAGCTTTGAACCGGGTGGTGTGGCCCAGTATCCAGTCCACCATGTAGCCGCCATAGGAGCCGCCCGCCGCGACGATGCGGTCCTTATCGACGTATCGAAAAGCGGCCACCTTATCGGTAACGGCCATGATGTCTTCGTACGCTTTGCCGCCCCAATCGCCATTGATCTCATCGGTGAACTTTTGTCCATAGCCGATGGAGCCGCGGGGATTGGGCATCACTACTACGTAGCCCGCGGCGGCGAATACCTGCGCGTTCCAGCGATAGGTCCAACTCTCGCCCCACGCGCCTTGCGGGCCGCCATGGATCAGCATCAGCGCCGGATATTTCTTGCCGGGATCGAAGCCATAAGGCTTCACCAGGAACGATTGCACCTGCGTTTGTTCCGCGCCCTCGACCCAAAACTCTTCGAGAGGCGTGAGCTGATGGGAGGCCAGCAACTCGTCGTTGAAGTGGGTGAGTTGGACTGCCGGTCCGCCGGTCGAGCTGGCCCGCACGATCTCGGATGGGCTTGCTCCGCTCTGCCGCGTAAACACGATGGTCTTGCCATCGGGCGCGAACTGCATGTCGTCAAGCGTGTTGTTGCCGCTTACGGCGACCTGAATGCCCCCGCCCGTTACGGAGATGAATTGGATCGACTGCCGCCCACGATCCTCGGCGGTAAAAAAGATTCGCGCCGAGTCGGGCGCCCACGCGAAGCTTCCAATAGGCCGGTCGAGAAGATCCGTCAAAACGTTTACTTTCCCGGTCGCGCGCTCTAACACCAGCAGGCGCCAGCGGTCGCTCTCATATCCGGAACGCGCTTGGGCCCGGTAGGCGATGTACTTGCCATCAGGCGAATAGAGCGGCGAGTTATCGGCGCCGGGATTAGTCGTGATCTTGCGCGTTTCCCCGCCACCGATCGGAACCGCGAAAAGGTCTGAGTTGGTGCTGATTGCGGGAACTTCGTCCGCGTTCATGGCGAAGCAGACCTCTTTGCTATCGGGCGAGATGGCGTAATCTTCGGGGCCGCCGAGCGAAAAGGGCGGAACGTCGCGCGTGCCGGCAGTCAGGTCTTTGATGCGGCCGTCCTCGAGTTTCATCGAGAGCAGATGGCTCCGGCGTTTTCCCTGCCACGTGGTCCAATGCCGGTACAGCAGAGACGTGATGACGCGGGCTTTGACCTTGCTCTCTTTTTCGGCATCGATCAGTTTTTGATTGCAGGCGTCGTCGGCCCCGCACTCGGGAAACACGTCGCTGGTGAACAGAATATATTTGCCGTCGGGCGAGACGAGCACGCCGGCGGCTTCGGTCGAGACCTTGGTAAGCTGCTTCGGGTTCGAGCCATCCGCATCCATCTGCCAGATCTGCGACGACCCGACGCGGTCGGAGACGAACGCTATCAATTTCGAATCGGGAAACCATCGGGCGCGCTCGCCGGAGCCGGCCATCTGGCGCGGAAGCCCGCCCGACAGCGGAACGACGTAAATTTGTTTCGGTTTTTTGTTATTGGGAATGTCGACGGTTTGGTTTGTGAACGCGACGTTGCGGCCGTCCGGCGAGATTTGAGGATCGCTAACGCGAGCGAGTTGAAGCATGGCTGCGGCGTCGAACGGCTGCTTTTGGGCCATAAGGGGGGCGGCGACGAGGAGGATGGCGAGGTAGTGAATGGCAAAGCATTGCATGGGTTTAACTTCGAATCAAGTTTGAGTGTAAGCCATACCTGCGGGACGCCCATGTTAGCATGGGTTTTCCCCCTTAAATGATTCGTGCCGTTAAAGGAACCAGGGATTTACTGCCTCCTCAAACAGCGGTCTGGAACCGCGTGGAAGCTATTGCGCGCGACGTGTTTCACGCTTACAACTATCACGAAATTCGCACGCCGATCCTCGAAGAAACGCAGCTTTTCGCGCGCGGCGTGGGCGAAGAAACGGACATCGTCACCAAGGAAATGTACACGTTCGAGGATCGCGACGGAAGCTCGCTCACGCTGCGTCCCGAGAACACCGCTTCGGTAATTCGCGCCTACATCGAACATCGGCTGGATCAGCGGCCGGGCGTGCAAAAGCTCTACTACATGGGTCCCATGTTTCGCCGCGAACGGCCACAGAAAGGGCGCTACCGGCAGTTTTTTCAGATCGGCGCGGAAGCGATCGGATCGGAATCGCCGGCGGTGGACGCGGAGGTGATCGAGATGGTTGTCGAAATTCTCGAGCGCGCCGGCCTCAAGGATTTCGAGCTGCGGATCAACTCCGTGGGATGCGCGAACTGCCGTCCGGCGTTCATCGCGAAGTTGCGCGAAGAGCTGAAAAGCGTCGTATCGCAAATGTGCGGCGATTGCCAGCGGCGGGCGGAAACGAACCCGCTGCGAGTGCTCGATTGCAAGGTGCCGCAAGATCAGCCGATCGTTGAAAAGCTTCCGTCGATACTCGATTACTTGTGCGAAGTATGCAAGCCGCATTTCGCGGCGGTTCAACAGTATCTTACGGATCGCCACATAGCGTTCGCGGTGCATCCCCGGCTGGTTCGCGGCCTCGATTACTACATGCGAACAACATTCGAAGTGGTGCATGGGGCGCTTGGCGGACAGAATTCGGTGCTCGGCGGCGGCCGTTACGATGGGCTTGCCGAATCGCTTGGCTCGAAAGTGCATTCTCCGGGTATTGGATTCTCGATCGGCGAAGACAGGCTGGTGATGACCGTGGAAGAGTCTCAAGAGCCGTCACTGGATTTATTTGTTGCGCCACTCGGGGAAGGGGCGGTCCGCCATGCTGGCGTGCTCACGCGGGAACTGCGCCGCGCCGGATTCTCGATCGAGCTATCGCCCGACGGCAAGCTGAAACGCGCGATGGAGCTGGCGAATAAAATGGGTGCGCGCCATGTGTTAATCGTTGGCGATAACGAGATTGCCACGGGCGAATATTCGCTGAAGAATATGCAGTCCGGCGAGCAGATTCAAGTGGGCCGGGCGGAGATCCCGGCGCGGATAGGACAGACGAATTGAGCGTAGCGTTGGATTTTTTAGGCGATTTGCAACGAACTCACACCTGCGGACAGTTGCGCGCGGGCGATGCGGAGAAACGGGCGTTGATCATGGGCTGGGTTCACCGCCGCCGCGATTTGGGTGGCGTGATTTTCATCCACCTTCGCGATCGCGACGGAATCACGCAAGTGGTTTTCCGCGAGGGGCTCGACGCCGAAGTCCACGCCAAGGCCGAATCGCTACGCTCGGAGTACGTGGTGGCGGTAGAGGGGATGGTCGATCGGCGCACGCCGGAGACGGTAAATTCCAATCTGCCGACGGGTGAAGTCGAGCTGGTCGCCGATAAAATCTGGGTGCTGAACGAATCGCGCACGCCGCCTTTTCCAATGGAAGAAGACGTCAACGTATCGGAAGACGCGCGCCTCAAGTACCGTTATGTCGATCTGCGGCGCCCGCGCATGCAGCGCAACATCATGCTGCGTTCGAAGATCACTTTCGCGGTGCGCGAATCGCTCTATGCGCAAGGATTTCTCGAGATCGAGACGCCTTTCATGACGCGATCGACGCCCGAGGGCGCCCGCGATTACTTGGTTCCGAGCCGCGTTCAGCCGGGCAGCTTTTACGCCCTGCCGCAATCGCCGCAGCTCTTCAAGCAGCTCTTGATGGTGAGCGG
>JALYXS010000041.1 GCA_030946965.1 Acidobacteriota bacterium | reverse complement strand
ACTTCCGACCGGCCTTATGTTTTCGTGAAGATCGAAACCAACCAGGGCGTAATCGGCTGGGGCGAGGGCACGCTCGAAGGCAAAGCCGCCGCCGTAATGTCCTGCGTTCAGGATTTCCGCGATTTCTTAATCGGCGCCGACCCCATGCAGGTCGAGCATCACTGGCAATCGATGTACGTGCACAGCTTCTATCGCGCGGGCCCGGTGATCGGGTCGGCGATCTCGGGCATCGATCAGGCGCTTTGGGACATTCGCGGCAAAGTGCTCGGAACGCCCGTTTACCAGTTGCTTGGCGGCCCTTTCGACGATCGCGGCGTGCGCGGCTACTATCATGCCAACGCGCAAAATCGCGAGCAATTGCTGAAACTGCGAGAAACGGCGTTGGCGCAAGGCGTGTCGTGTTTCAAGATCGGAATACCCGGTTATTACGAATGGATCGAGACGCACGCCAAGATTGATCGCGCGGTGAAATCGATGCAAATGGTTCGCGAGGCGCTCGGACCCGATATCGATATCGCGGTCGATTTCCATGCGAAGACGAGCCCGAGTGTTGCGGCCATTCTGGTAAAGGAAGTCGAGCCGCTGAATCTGCTGTTTGTCGAAGAACCGTGTCCGCCGGAGAACGTGAAGGCCATGGCGCGCATCGCCAGGCGGTCGACAACGCCCATCGCCACGGGGGAGCGGCTGGTCGCGACATATGGTTGCCGCGAGCTAATCGAAATGGGCGTGGTGGATATTCTACAGACCGATATCAACCATGTTGGCGGGATTAGCGGCTTGTGGAAAGTGGCCGCGATGGCGGATGCGTCGGGGATCTCAATGGCGCCGCACGCGTGCGAAGGCCCGATTGGCGGGACTGCAACGCTGCACGTGGACGCCGGGATGCCGAATTTCCTGATTCAGGAAATCTGCGGAGGCGTGGAGGTCTCGCGAACGGACAAAATCTGGGAAGAATGGCTCGGCTTCCCCGCCATGCGGATGGTGAATGGTCGCTTTCCTCTGCCCCGCAAGCCGGGCTTGGGCTTCGAGCTAACCGAAGCCGCGCTCGCGAAATATCCGTTCGGCGGAACGAAGCCGATGGCGCGCGTGTTTCATGAGGACGGGTCGGTGGCGGAGTGGTAATGGGTCTTTGTGGCGCGGACACTCGGCAACCGGCCATCTTGACCTATACTGGCATTGCCGGTCCATGACTTCCTCGCCCAGCCTCATCCACCCGCTCTCCATTCTTCCCGGCGAAAACGCACCGGGCATGTTCCCTCCTCTCGGCCCGAATATGAAGGTGCTAATGGTCTGGCCGCGCTTTCCGCCATCTTTCTGGGGCTTCGAGGGCGTGCTTACGATGATTCCCGAATGCGCGATGACGCCGCCGCTCGGTCTGATTACCGTGGCGGCGCTTTGCCCCGCGGCGTGGGAAATTCGCCTTATCGATCGCGCCTTTCAAGAGGTGCGCGATGAAGATCTAGCATGGGCCGACTTGGTCATGGTTAGCGCCATGCACGCGCAACGCGTGGACACGTTGGCCGTTCTCGCCCGCGCCCGCGCGCTTGGCCGGCGTACCTTCATCGGAGGACCTTGGGCCAGCAGCGAGCCCGAGCTGCTGGCCGCAAAAGCGGATCATGTGCTCGCGGGGGAAGTGGAAGAGGTGTTCCCAGCTATCGCCGCGGCCCTTGAAAATGGCACGTCGCGAGGCATGTACCGCATCTCCGATAAACCGGATATGACGCGGGGCCCAATCCCCCGGTACGATCTGCTTCAACTCGACAAGTACACTTCCATGCCGGTGCAGTTTTCGCGCGGATGCCCCTTTCAATGCGAATTCTGCGACATCATCACGATCTACGGACGCAAGCCGAGATACAAGACGTCCGCCCAACTTATCGCGGAGCTGGATACGTTGCGCCGGCTGGGGTGGCGCAACGAGGTGTTCATTGTCGACGACAATTTCATCGGCAATCACAAGCAGGCATTGATTTTGGCTCGCGATTTAGCCAAATGGCAACAGGCCAACAATCATCCGTTTTCTTTCTACACGGAGGCTTCGATCGATTTGGCGGACCGTCCCGAACTGCTCGCCGCCATGGTGGAAGCGAATTTCATGTACGTGTTTCTAGGCATCGAAACGCCGTCTTCCGAAGCGCTGAAAGAATCGAAGAAGTTTCAAAATTTGCGGAAGGATAGCGTCCAGCAGATTCGCGTAATCCAGGACAGCGGGTTGTGGGTCTTGGGCGGGTTTATCGTCGGCTTCGATTCCGACGACGAGCACATATTCGACCGCCAATTCGAATTCATCGAGCAAACCGCCATCACCTGGGCGATGGCCGGAGTTCTGCAAGCTCCTCCGACCACGGCGCTATTCGACCGGATGAAAAGAGAAGGACGGCTGATCGAGGATAGTCAGGCGACCAGCAATTTCAGCGCGCCGAATTTCCGGACTACGCTGCCGCTTCCCGTTCTGCTTCGCGGATTGAGCAGCCTGCTCGCCAGATTGTACGCTCCCGAGACTTACTTCGAGCGCGCCTTCCGTTCGCTCGAGATCTGGAAACCGCGTGCCACCCAGGTACCGCCGAGCATGCCGTTGGCCTACGATATCCGCGCGCTACTCAATTCCATGTGGACGCAGGGCGTGCGGTCGAGCTATCGAAAATCGTATTGGAAGTTCTTGGCGCGGTTGATAGGGAAGTGGGGCCGGCAGCCGGCGAAGCTTTGGCTCGGGTTCATGGTGCTACTGTCGGCACATCACTTTTTAGTTTACGCGCGCGAAGTGGCGGACGAATTGGAAGAGGATTGCTTGGCTGCCGAAAGACCGGCCCGGGCAGATTCGCGCGACCTCGCCGTAGTGGAAGCCTAACTTATGGTTACGAGATGGGGAAGGTCATTGATCGAAGATACCCGCACCCTTCTCCTCGAACGCCTGGCTGCCCTAACGACTGCCGGAACCATTCTCCTGGTCCTCTACATGATCTTCTTCTTTCACGCCCGTTGATTCCGCGCCTAACCACTCCACAATCTGCCGGAGCGCCTCATACGCGCGCAACTTTGCCGCGTCGCTCCCGTCAGCTTCGGCGCGCGCGATCCGCTCCCGCATTTGCTCGAAAACAATCGGGCGCATGGCCATCAGCGCTTCCGATCCGGATGCCGCCCACTTCACCAGAACGTACCGGATCAAGGTCTCAACCGGAATGCCCGTGAGGGAACTCAGTTTCCGCAATGCCGGCGAGGGGTCCGCCTTGGTGTAGGCTTCCACTTCGGCCCGAAAATTCGCGTGCTCGTCCATTCATCGCCACCTTTCCCGAACCAGCGCCAGCGCCTCGTCGCGCGTATAAATGCGCGATTCCAATTGTGCATCCTCCACCGCGGCGAGCATTTTCGAAAACTCCGGACCGGGGCAGTACCCCGCCGCTATCAGATCGTCGCCCGTAAGCAGCGGCGGAGGTTTCAAAACCTCGGCAGGCATCTCGTCCCGCTTTGCCCGCGCCATTTCGTAATTTCTCAACTGGCCATGGCTTGAGAGGCAATCCAGCCGGTGCAGTTCCAGATGTTCGTCGAAATCCGGTAGGCGAAGAAAGCGCTTGAGCGTGCTTTCGCGCATTTGGGGAACGTCTTTGAAGCGCATGTGGTTCGCGACCAGCGCCTCCACCCGCGCAATTTCCCGCTGTGAGAATCGCAAGCGGCCCAGGATCTCCCGCGTGAGCTTCACGCCCGCTTCCACGTGTCCATCAAACCGAATTCGCCCGGCAATCCGAAAGGTGGGCGGCTTCCCCACGTCGTGCAGCAGCACGCCCAGCGCCAGCGCCGCACTCGGGTTTCGAAGCTCCTCCAGCATTATCAAGGTGTGCTTCCACACATCGCCCTCGGGATGAAACTCCGGAGGCTGCTCCACGCCTTTCATGGCCGCCACTTCGGGAAGAATTTCGCGCAGCAGACCGCTTGAATCGAGCAGCTCCAGGCCTCGCCGCGCTCCTCCTTCCGTAAGAATGCGCGCCAGTTCGTCACGCACCCGCTCGGCGGAAACGCCGCGGATTGAAGCCGCGAGCCGCTGGATCGCCGCGAAGGTCCCTTGCTCGATTTCGAATCCGAGCCGCGCCGCAAACCGGATTGCCCGCAATAGGCGCAAATGATCTTCGCGGAAACGCACCTCTGGATCTCCGATCGCGCGGATCAGCCCAACCTGCAGATCGTCGCGGCCTCCCACGTAATCTAAAACCTTGCCGCTCTCGGGATCGAGCAGCAGCGCGTTAATCGTGAAGTCCCGCCTCGCAACATCCCGACGCGGATCACTCTCGAAATGCACGCTGGCAGGCCGCCGGCCATCCTCGTAAGCATGATCGGTGCGGAATGTCGCCACTTCCACCTGCGCGCCGCCATCGCGCACCAGCACCACGCCGAAGTGCGCTCCTACAAGATCCGAGTTTGGAAACAGTTCGATCAGGCGCTCCGGCACGGCATCGGTGGCGATATCGTAATCCTTGGGCGGCCTTTCTAGAAGAAGATCGCGAACGCAACCACCGGCGAACCACGCTTGGTGTCCGCTCGCGCGGAGGACTCCCACAATCCACCGGGCCAGGTTCTCCGGCGCTATCGATTCATTTGGCACAATTTCCATGCTAATATTTGGGGCAAAGTCGGAAATGGAAATCGCAAAGAGCCCCTCCGCCACCAAGGTAGTTGTAGCCACTACCGTGATGCTGTCGTTCATCTCCTTCTGGAGAGCGGCGGCTATCGTTCTCAGCGATCTCGCATCCTCGGCATACTACGCGGGCGGCATCTCGGAAGGAGCCGTCGGCAAGTCCGCGCCCTGGTTCATTCTGGCAATCATGTTGTTCTCGTACGCCGTGCGCGCGCTCTATATCGAGAGCTGCAGCATGTTTGTGCGGGGAGGCGTCTATAAGGTTGTCCACGAGGCCATGGGTGGCACTCTGGCCAAGTTTTCCGTTTCCGCTCTGATGTTCGATTACGTGCTTACCGGCCCCATCAGCGGTGTCAGCGCCGGCCTGTATCTCGCGGGCCTGCTCAACGAGTCCGCGGATTATTTTCATATTCCCTGGATGCACGTGAATCCGCCGTTGTGCGCATCGATTT
>JALYXS010000037.1 GCA_030946965.1 Acidobacteriota bacterium | reverse complement strand
GAGTCGTCGGCCTGAGCGCTTCGCCGTTCGGCGGTGCCGAGATTGGTCAGAGTGACGGTTGCCTGGGGCACCGCGCCCCCCGAAGCGTCGGTTATCGACCCGACGATGGAACCGTAAAAACTTTGTCCAAAGCAAGCTGGACCAAAGCAAGTTGCGGCAGAAAAAACCCACGCGATAAGCGTTGCGGCTCGGAAACGCATGACGACCTCCCGAATGCCTGAATAGGCTTGGAAAGTACTATATACCCGTGCCGTCTGAAACACAAGGTAGCCTCGTCAACGCTCTCCGATGCGTGTTTGGAGTAGCTCCGCACTCATCGTTTCTTGTTAGCCTACGGTGATCGGGCAATCGGGCGTATCGATTAGGATGTCTTCCATGGTTGCTCGCAAGTATTTTGGAATCGGGCTGCTGCTGTTGTGCTACGCGGCCGCCCTGGCGTACCAGGCGAAGCACATTGGATTGACCATCGATGAACCGTCCCACTTCGCCGCCGCATACATGTATTGGCTCGGAGAAGATGTGCTCCAACCTTCGGACACGCCGCCGCTCACCCGAATCATTAGCGGGTGGGTCCCTCGCATTTTGAGTGCGTCGTCCCCGCGCGGTACAAGAGGGTGGGCGGAGCGCGACGCGTATCTGATTGGCGGGGAGATCTTGGGACGTCCGAACACCCGGCGCCTCCTGTTTTACACTCGTCTTCCGTTCTTGGCCTTCCCTCTGCTGATCGTATTTCTAATATGGCACTGGGGGAGCCAGTTGTTCGGCGGGTCGATCGCGCTCGTGCTCGCCGCCTGCGGCGCGCTGGAGCCAACCATTCAGGGTCATGGCGCTCTCATCAATTCCGATGTGCCTGCCGCCTTCGCGGCGCTATGGTTTGGGTATGCGGCGTGGAGATACTGGCGGAACCCGGTCGCCGCCCGGCTGCTGATCATGACGGTAGCGATTGTCGTGGCCGTTCTCACGAAATTTGCGCTGCTTCCGCTCGTGATTGTAGGGTACGGATTGGCTCTTCGGAGAGGTCCGCGACTTCTGGCCGCGATTATAATCCCGATAGCTCTCTACGCCGGAATACTTGCGGCATCGCAGTTTCAAGCCCAACCGGTTCCACAAGTCGAAATAAATAAATTCACGGGAGCGGGTGTTCCCAATTGGGCTCTGTCCGGCGTGAATCTCGCCGCGCGTCTGCCGTGGCCGCTTCAGTTCGTGCGGGGCTTACTCTATATCGGCGGCAGTTTGCATGGCGATGGTTTTACCGGGTACATGCTGGGGCACAAGATCCACGGCTGGGTTCCAGCTTACTTCCCGCTAGCCTGGGCGATCAAGTTCCCCATTCCCCTCCAAATACTCACGATGGCCGGAATGGCCGCCTTTCTCGTCCGCATTCGGCGAGGGCAGGTCCGCGCGGGGGATCTGCTGTTATGGGGATCGGCCGTCCTTTTGTTTGGTACAGCCGTGTTTTCCACTTTTCATATAGGCTTTCGCCATGTTGCACCGTCGCTGCCGTTTTTTATCCTGAGCGGAGGGTTCGCGCTGGCCCAGTGGGGCCGAAGCCGCGCCGGTCGCGTCGCGATAGCGCTCGCGCTCGCTTGGCTCACGGTCTCTTCGCTGCGCGTTTATCCTCAAGGCATTTCGTATTTCAACGAGTGGATCGGCGGTCCCGTGAATGGATGGAAATACCTCGCGGATAGCAATATCGATTGGGGTCAGAACCTTCCTGAACTCGGAGTCTATCTAAAACGAAATCAAATCCAGAAGATTAAAACCTTCCTCTTTAGTTCCGACTACCCTTGGAACTACCTTACGCCAGGAAGCGTGGTACCCCAGCCGTGGCCTTCGGTCGATTCACCGGCCGGGACCCGTTATCAGCCACGACCCGGCGTCTACGCGATCGGCGTAAATGTATTGGCCGGGTTCTTGTTTCCCCAGGGGCACGAGGATTATCTGGCATACTTCCGCCAGCGGTCAGCCAATGGCCGCGCCGGGTATTCTATCTTGATCTATAACGTGAAGTGAAGTGAGTTCAGCCGGGGGGATTAACCCACGATCATGTTTCCAGACACTCGGCAATTTCCTTCTCGGTGATCGCGCCTTCCTTGATCATCTTCCAGTACGGTTCGGTGATATCGACCGTGCTCGACCCCGCGCCCGTGCACGCGCCTCCATCGAGAACTAAATCCACGCGACCGTCCATCGTGCCAAAAACTTCAATTCCGGTGGTGCAAGTGGGACATCCCGACAGGTTGGCGCTCGTTGAGATTAACGGTTGATTCAGGCGTTCGATGATCAGATTCACCACTTTCGATTGCGATTGCCGGGCTCCCAACCGTCCCGTATTGCCGGTCACTTTCAAGGGAACTTTCGCCGACGCGGCAAGGATGATTGTCAGGGGTCCCGGCCAGAATTTTCGCGCCAGCAGGAAGAATCGCGGGGAGACTTCTTTCGCCAAATCTTCCGCCATGATCACATCGCTCACCAGCAGCGGCAACGCACGGTGAGTCTCGCGGCCCTTGGCGTCGAACACGCGCTGTACCGCACGCAAATTAAACGGGTCCGCGACCAAGGTGTAAAGAGCGTCGGTCGGAATCGCGATCACTTTGCCCCGCCGCACGGCGGCCGCGGCGCGTTCAATTGCCTCGGGGGAAGGTTGTTCGGGATCGATTTCGATGAGGTCGGTAGCCACTCCCGGTCAGCGTAGCATTAGTCTTGGCGAGAGTTTTGACTAAGCGTTCAGGCGACCTCGGCCTTGCTTTCCTCAACGCTGTTCTCGATCTGGAAAGAATATCCGAAGCCGCGCACCGAATGGATGGAGACAGGAGCCGCCGGATTGCTCTCGATCTTTTGCCGGAGCCGGAGAATATAAACATCCACCGTGCGATCGGTGATCGCGCGATCCTGACCCCACACCGCGTTGAGTAACTGTTCGCGGCTAAACACTACGCCCGAGTGGCTCATCAGGAATTCGAGAAGCCGGAATTCCGTCGCGGTGAGGGCGAGGAGCTGCCCGCGCAGCCGAACCTGAAAGCTGCTCCGGTCCAGCTCGATTCCGCCTGCCCGGAGAACGCGAACGGCGGGCGCCTGGGCGCGAAACTGCAGCTTGATTCGCGCAATCAACTCGCGAACGAAAAACGGCTTGACGATGTAGTCGTTCGCGCCGAGTTCCAGTCCGACGATGCGGTCGGTCTCCGACGCGCGCGCGGTCAGGAATATGACGGGCGTCGCGGCCATCTCCGGTTCACTTCGAATCCGTTTGCAGATGTCTAATCCATCGGAATCGGGAAGCATGATATCAAGCAGGACAAGATCGGGCCGCTCGCGCCGGCAGAGTTCCAGCGCGCCCTTTCCCGTTTGGCTTCCCGCTACGCCGAAACCCTCTTTCTCGAGGTTGTACTGCAGCAAGGCGTAAAGATCCGCGTCGTCTTCGATTAGAACAATTTTTTTCATATTGGGCACGCAGTAATTTCAAGCTTACGGAAGGCTCGTTACGGGAGGGTTACGAAACCGTAAACTCTGGATGAAGTTCTTTGGAATGGTCCTCGATCAGCGCGAAGCGGGAAGTTCGAACCGGTAGCCAAAACCGCGCACCGTTACTAAGAACCGCGGTTCGTCCGGTTGTGCCTCAATATGCTCCCGCAGGCGCCGGACGTGAACATCGACAGTGCGCGGCGTGACAAAATGCTGTTCGCCCCATACCTCGGTCAACAGTTGTTCGCGGCTATAAGCGAGGCCGGCGTGCGCCACGAAAAAATCGAGCAGACGGAATTCGGTGGAAGTCAGATTTAGTTCCTTGCCGGCCAGAAACACCCGATGCCCGGCGCGATCGAGTGTGACAGGACCGATCGTAACCGGTCGTATCTCCGTCTCCGGCTCGCCGCGGCGGAGATGCGCTTTCACGCGCGCCATCAACTCGCGCGGGCTGAATGGCTTGGTGATGTAATCGTCGCCACCGATTTCGAGGCCGAGCACGCGATCCACCTCGTCCGAACGAGCCGTAAGAAACAGGACAGGCGTGCGGGCGAGAGACGCGGTTTTGCGAATTTGGCGGCAGAGATCGAAACCGTCGCCGGCTGGCAGCATTACGTCGAGCACTATAAGGTCTGGTTTCCAGCTTTCCAGCTCCTGGAGAGTGTTCCTTGCGCCGGGCAGAATGCGCGATTGAAAGCCGCTTCGGATCAGATTATATTCGACGAGCGCGGCGAGTTCGGCTTCGTCTTCCACTACCGCGACTCTCTTGGGCATTCTTTTGGCTTTATTGTACCGATTTGACAGGAAAAGGTATCGGGAGGACCATAGAGGCTAGGGTCCCTATGAAACAGCTTGCCTGCCGTGTCTCTTGTGTACTGGCTTTGACGGCGTTTTCCGGTATAACCGCCTCAGCCCAATCCATCGTATCCGCGCATTCGGGCGTCCTGCATTACTCCGAAGGCGACGTTTTTATTGGCGATAAGCAGGTTGACGCCAAATTCGGCACGTTCCCCGACATTAAGGAGAACGGGCATCTTCGCACGGGGCAGGGTCGCGCAGAGGTGCTGCTGACGCCTGGAGTGTTTCTGCGCGTGGGCGAGGATAGTGAGATCCGCATGATCACCAACCGGCTGATCGATACGCGTGTCGAAGTCGTTTCAGGCGCGGTTATGGTAGAGGTCGACGACCCGCTGAAAGACAATTCCGTGGCGTTGATTTTTAAGGACTATACCGTCCAACTGAAAAAGCACGGTCTCTATGGCTTCGAATCCGACCCCGCGCAGCTCAAGGTTTACAACGGCGAGGCCGAAGTTACGAACGACGGCAACACCGTCCTGGTAAAAGAGGGCAAGCTGCTTCCATTCAGTTCGGGCCTGGTAGCGGAGAAATTCGATAACAAAGACGGCGATACTTTGTGGCGATGGAGCAAACGCCGCTCGGAATACGTTTCCGTCGCAAATTTGTCGGCCGCCAAATACGTAAAGGACTCGGGCACGAGCGGCTGGAACACGGGCGGCTGGTATTACAACCCGTACTACAGCATGTTCACTTATTTGCCCGGTCGCGGCACGTTTTACAGCCCATTCGGCTACTCATTCTGGAGCCCGTATTCGGTATATAACGCCTATATCCCTCGTCAAGCTTATTACGGGATACCGAACTACGGCAGTTCAGGCATGGGATACAACACCGTTCCGATGTCAAGCGGCAACCATTCGGGAGTGATGGCGGCTTCCTCGCCTGGCAGATCTTCTGGATCTTCTTCCGGATCCATGGCGGGTTCGGGCGGCGTTTCTTCGGCAGGCGCGTCGCATAGCAGCGGTGGAAACGCAGGCGGCGGCGGTGGCGGCGGCCACGCTGGCGGCCACGGCCGCTAATCGGGATTAAGGCTCGATAAAGCCCTGTCTGATTGCGAATCGCACCAGACTGGCAGTTTCGTGAATTTTCAATTTGTTCATGACCTTGGTGCGGTGCGTGTCGGCGGTTTTAACGCTGATTCCGAGTTCCGCCGCGACTAATTTGGTCGAAAATCCGCGGGCAATTAGTTCGATTACCTGGCGCTCGCGATCGGTCACTTGGGGTTTGGGACTTGGATTAACAATGTGTTCCGATATCTCCGGGCAGTAATAGAGCTGTCCGCGCGAGACTTCGCGAATGGCATTCAGTAAATCCGCGGGATCGCTCGTTTTGAGCACATATCCGCGAACGCCGGCCCACAGGGCGTCCATCACCCGATCCGGTTCCGCGTGGCCGCTTAACACAATGACTTGCGTGCGCGGACAATGACGGACGATGTCTCTCACGATGGCGAGACCATCGACAAACGGCATTTCCAGGTTGAGAATGACAAGACCGGGCGCGAGCAACTGGCACACGCCAACTGCATCTGCCGCCCGTGAAACTTCGCCGCATATGCCGCCGCCTTCGCGCTCCACGATCGAACGGATTGCCTGGCACACCAGCGGATAATCGTGCACTAGAAGGATTCGTCTGGCGCACTCTTCCGGGGTGCGATGAAACGGCAGCGGAAAATTCGATGGCGCGCTGGTTGGGATTAGTAGCATCGGAACGGCATCGGGAAATTCCCGCTACTGTTGTTTTAGGGCAGACGCGCGCCAAGGACAATCGACTTTGTACTGGTACTTTATCTCAGCGTTTCTCTCAGCGTGCTACGCCGTCCGCATCGCCTCCGATTTGTCTCCCGAAATTGCCGCTTGCGCCGCCGCCAGCCGCGCGATCGGCACGCGGTAAGGGGAGCACGAAACGTAATCCATTCCCATGCGATAGCAGAACTGCACCGAACTCGGCTCGCCGCCGTGCTCGCCGCAGATCCCAACCTCCAGATCTTTCCTTGCCCCCCGCCCGGCTTTCACCGCCATCTCGATGAGCTTGCCGACGCCTTCCTGATCGAGCACCGCGAACGGGTCGGATTTGAAAATCTTGGCCTTTTCGTAGTCTTTCTGGAAGTGCGTATAGTCGTCGCGGGAGAGACCCATCGTGGTCTGCGTGAGATCGTTGGTGCCGAAGCTAAAGAACTCCGCTTCCTTGGCGACCCGGTCGGCCGTCAGCGCCGCGCGAGGGATCTCGATCATAGTCCCGACTAGATATTTCAGGTCCTTCATGCCGGCCTTGCCAAGCACTTCATCCGCCACGCGCACGACGATCTTCTTCTGGTTATCGAACTCCTCGACGCTCCCGATTAGCGGAATCATCACTTCGGGAATTACCTTCACGCCCTTCTTCGCGACCAGCACGGCCGCCTCGAAAATCGCGCGCGCCTGCATTTCGGTGATCTCGGGGTAAGTGACGCCAAGACGGCAGCCGCGATGTCCCAGCATCGGATTAAATTCGTGCAGTTCTTCGACGCGCTGCAGAAGATTCGGCAGTTCCTTCTTCAGAACGGACACCTCGAAGCCATACCGCTCCGCCATTTCACGCTTAGTCTTAACATCCGCGTTCGGCAGTTTCGCCAAATCCACCATCAGGTTTTCGCGCTTGGGAAGAAATTCGTGCAGCGGCGGATCGAGGGTCCGGATCACCACCGGGAAGCCATCCATCGCTTTGAAGAGGCCGGCGAAATCGGCGCGCTGCATCGGCAACAATCTCAGGAGCGCTTTGCGGCGCGACTTTTCATCGCGCGCCAAAATCATCGCCTGCATGTGCGGGATTCGGTCTTCGGCGAAGAACATGTGCTCCGTGCGGCAGAGTCCGATGCCTTCGGCGCCGAACTTGCGCGCTACTTTCGCGTCGCGCGGGATATCGGCATTCGCGCGCACGCCAAACTTGCCGCGGAATTCGTCGGCCCACTGCATAAAGGTTGCGAGCGCACCCGACGAAGGGTCGGCATCGAGGGTGTTCGCGCGGCCGGCGAATACTTCACCGGTCGATCCATCGAGCGAAATCCAATCGCCTTCGCGCAAGACCAGTTTTTTGCCACCGTTCTGGACGATCATTTCGTGGCGCTGCGCATTGACTTCGATGCCGCCCGCGCCCGCGACGCAAGGAGCGCCCATGCCGCGCGCCACCACTGCCGCGTGACTGGTCATTCCGCCGCGCGCCGTAAGAATGCCTTTCGCGACTTCCATTCCGTGGATATCGTCAGGCGTGGTCTCGCCCCGCACCAGAATCACCGGGCCATCCTTCGCCCGTTCCACCGCTTCGTCGGAACTGAACACCACTGTACCCACGGCCGCCCCGGGCGATGCGGGCAGTCCGGTTGCCAGCAACTGCAACGATTTCTTCGCCGCTGGATCGAGCACCGGGTGCAACAACTGATCGAGTTGTTTCGGATCGACGCGCAGGATCGCTTCTTTCTTGTCGATCAGTTTCTCCTCCACCATTTCGACCGCAATCCGCACCGCCGCCGGCCCGGTCCGCTTGCCGTTGCGGGTTTGCAGCATGTACAGCTTGTGATCTTCAACGGTGAATTCGAAATCCTGAATGTCGCGATAGTGCTGTTCGAGGTTATTAGTGATCTCGCGTAGCTGAGCGTAAACGTCGGGCATCACGTTCTTCAATTCCGAAATCGGCTGCGGCGTGCGAATGCCCGCGACCACATCTTCACCTTGCGCGTTGACCAGAAATTCGCCGTAGAAAGCGTTTTCACCGGTCGAAGGATTGCGCGTGAAGCCGACCCCCGTCGCGGACGTATCTCCGGAGTTGCCGAACACCATCGCCTGAATGTTCACAGCGGTTCCGATATCGTCCGGAATCTTTTCCATGCGGCGGTAAACGATCGCCCGATCCCCATTCCAGGAGCGGAACACGGCGTCGCGCGCCATCGAAAGCTGCTCGCGAGGCTCTTGCGGGAAAGGCTTTCCCGTTTTCTTCTGAACCAGCTTCTTGTAATCCACGATCACGGCTTTCAAATCTTCCGCCGTCAGATCGGTGTCGAATTTTGATTTTTGCCGCTTCTTGCGCGCGTCGAAAACTTCGTCGAACGGATGCTTGCCCATGTCGAGCACGACGTTGCCGAACATCTGAATAAAGCGGCGGTAACAGTCCTGAGCGAAACGCGGATTGCCGCTCTTTTTCTCCAGGCCGGCCACGGTACGGTCGTTCAATCCCAGGTTAAGAATGGTATCCATCATGCCTGGCATCGAAAACTTCGCACCCGATCGCACGCTGACCAGCAGGGGATTCGCTTCGTCCCCGAGTTTCTTGCCCATGCGCTTTTCAAGCTGCGCCAGCGCCTGGTCGATTTCTTTTTCGATTTCAGGGGGCGTCCGGTTGCCACCTTGGAAATACAGGTTGCAGACGCTGGTGGAGATAGTGAAACCGGGAGGGACCGGCAGCCCTGCGCGGCTCATTTCCGCTAAGCCGGCGCCCTTGCCGCCGAGTACTTCTTTCATCTTGCCATCGCCATCCGCCTTGCCTTCACCGAACGAGTAAACGTGCTTTTGCATTTCGAATCTATCTCCTAAATGTAAGTCAAAATGTAAGTCAAAAATTAAGTCAAAGATGTGGTTACAATTTCCGAAAAATCCGCAATTGTTGAAAATTCCGCGAGCATGGCGTGCAGCAACGCCAGCCGGTTTTGCCGAATGTTGGGATCGGGCGCGTTGACCAGAACCTTGTCGAAAAAAAGATCGACCTTGGGCCGCAACGTGGCGACGGTCTCAAGCGCCGCCCGATATTCCATGGTAGCCGCGTCGTGGCGAACATGCTCGAAGGCTCGATACAAATCCGTTTCGGGGCCAAGTTCGAGCAGGTTCGGATCGATCGCCGTTTCATTGCCGCTGAATTGCGCTTGCTTCAGAATATTCCGAATGCGCTTAAAACTCGCCGCGAGCGGTTCGAAGTTCTCCGTGGTTCGCACCGTCTGAATGGCCAGAAGACGTTCTTCCACGCCGGTCAAATCGTCCCAGCCGGACGCCAGCACGGCATTGACTTCGTCGTAGCGGAAGCCGCGCACGTCTTTGAAGTAATACCGGACGCGGTCGAGCAGGAACTCGCGATAGGCCGCGTCCCCGGCGGCGGCAACCGGCACGCGGAGCTTGCCTTCGACGACGATGCGAACCACGCCCTGGGCCGCGCGCCGCAAGGCAAACGGGTCCTTCGATCCCGAGGGAATCAATCCCACGCGGAAACAGCCGAGCAGCGTGTCGAGCTTGTCGGCTAAAGAAACGATGCGGCCCGCCATGGTGCGCGGAATCGAATCGTCCATGCCGGCCGGCTTGTACTGATCGTAGATGGCTAGCGCCACGTCTTCCGGTTCGCCTTGCGCGCGCGCGTAGAGGCCGCCGACGATGCCCTGCAGCTCGGTGAACTCCTTCACCAGTTCGGTGGTGAGATCGCATTTCGAAAGCTGTGCCGCGCGAACCGCGGCAGAATCGCCGCCTAGCTCACGCACCAGCTCGGCCACACGCCCGGTTTTTTCGAGATAGGAGCCAAGCTTCGCCTGGAATGTGACATGCGCCAGATCGGGAACGCGTTCGGCCAGAGTTTTTCGCTGATCGGTGTCCCAGAAAAAACGGGCGTCGTTGAAGCGCGCCCGGAGCACGCGCTCATTCCCTCGTTGGACCAGTCCTTCGGGATCGGCGTCCGTGTTCATTACGGCGACGAATTGCGGGGCGAGTTCTCCGTTCGCCGCCTCCAACGAAAAATATTTCTGATGGTGGCGCATCACCGTGCTCAGCACTTCTTTTGGCAGCGCGAGAAATTCGGGATCGAAATTGCCCGTGATGGTAGTGGGATATTCGGTTAAATAAACCAGAGTTTCGAGCAGCGCCGGATCCGGATGAATGCCGCCAATACCGCTTACAATTTTCTGGCGGCGCTCATCGGCCGAAAGCAACACGAAGTTTTCGCGAAGAATTTGGGCGTAAGAATCAAAAGTCACGGCAACACGCGGCCGGCCGAGCCGCCGATGTCCACTGGTCTCCTTGCCGGAGCGCACGCCCGCCAGTTCGAACGGAACGATCTCGTCGTCCAAGAGCGCCACAATCCAGCGGATAGGCCGGATGAAACGCGGCCCGGACTTTCCGGTCCAATACATACTTCGCGGGAACGGAATCTTCAAAATCATGCCCGGTAGCGCGCCGGCCATGATCTGCTTCGTTTCCCGCCCCGCAGTCTTTTTGAGGAAGCTGTAGTGCTCGCCTTTAAGACCGGTTGCCACGTCCAACTGCTCCGGCGCGACGCCCAGTTTCCTTGCAAACCCGGCCACCGCGCCCGCCCGAGCCGATAATGCCGGACCATTCACGCGCTCTTCGCTGTCCGGTTCCCGCACTGGCACATCCCACGCGCGAAGGGCGAGCCGTCGCGGCGTGCCGTCGACCTGAATCGTCGACGATTGCACCACACCGGCAAACAATTCCCGCAAACTCGCGAGCGCGCCAGGAATCATCCAGTCCGGAATCTCTTCGACTCCGATTTCGAGCAGAAAATTCATGTGGCCTGCCCAGCTATTTGATTCATCCACGCTTCCGCGACTCCGACCGCAAGCTTCCTAACGCGCCCGATCACGCCAACCCGCTCCGTCACGCTGATTGCGCCGCGCGCATCTAGCGTATTAAAGAAGTGGCTGCATTTCAAGACGTGGTCGTAAGCCGGAAGCAGCGGAAAGCGCGCCTTATCTGGCGCCTTCGGATAGAGATCCAGCAGACGGCGCGCTTCGCGCTCATGCAGGTCGAACAACTTCCAGAGCGTGTCCACATCCGCCATCTCAAAGTTGTAAACGGAGTATTGCTGCTCATCGCGAAAGCGCACATCGCGGTAAGTGACGCCAGGAGCCCACTCGATATCGTAGATGCTGTCCTTCACTTGCAGAAACGCAGTCAGCCGCTCCAGGCCATAGGTCAATTCCGCCGGGACAAGCTCAAGATCGATGCCGCCGCATTGCTGGAAATATGTGAATTGCGAGATCTCCAGACCGTCAAGCATCACCTGCCAACCAACACCCCACGCGCCCAGAGTCGGGGCTTCCCAGTTGTCTTCCTCGAGCTTAATATCGTGCTTGCGAAGATCTATTCCAATCGCCTCCAGACTGCCGAGATACTGCTCGATGACATCGTCCGGAGCGGGCTTGAGGATCACTTGCAATTGCTGGTGCTTGTACAGCCGGTTCGGATTTTCGCCATACCGCCCATCCGCGGGACGCCGGCTTGGCTGTACGTAGGCCACGCGATACGGCTCCGGCCCGAGCACGCGCAAAAACGTTTCGGGACACATGGTGCCGGCGCCCACTTCCATATCCATCGGCTCTTGGATAACGCACCCGCGCTCGGCCCAATAGCTCTTCAACTTGAGGACGATTTGTTGAAAGAATTCCATCCGTTCAGGCAGCGGCTTCCAGCATTTCGGCGGTTCGCAACCGGCGCTCGATTTGCATCTCGATCTGCTGAACGAGGAAGCGGCGCAGGTCGGCTGCTGTCGCTTGCACCCACGCATCTTTCGGGATCTGGGAAATCGGAGTACGCAGCATGTGTTCGGCGAGCGTTTTCGAGGCTCCGGTCAATTCCCACGTATTTCGCAAGTCCAAGGTTCGCCGGCACTGCCCGCAGGAAAGCCCATTGCGCGCGCGGGTGAAGAACGATTTTTCGGGCGATTCCGGATCGTCCAGCCATCGGCCGCAGCCTAAGCAAACGTGCAATTCCGGAAGCAGGCCCGCGAGACGCACCGTCCATAGCGTGAAGTAAGTGACCGCGCGCCAAACCGACCCCGGTTCGCCGGATCGCAAGTGATCGAGCACCGCGGCCAGCAGGCGGAAGTATTTTTCATTCGGTTCGGCGGCGGGCAGAAGCTGCTCGGAAATTTCGGCGATGTAATCGAGCGCCACTGAAGCGAAGTAGTCGGAGGAAAGGGCGAACTGCGAATGCACCAGATCGCAGGAATCCAGGTTCACCAGTTCGCGGTTTTCGCGCTGGAAATAAGACAGTTTAACTTCCGAGAGCCGCTCGAGTCCCGACCCGAAATTGCTTTTGGGACGCCGCGCGCGTTTCGCCACGCCGCGCAATTTACCGGCGTCGCGAGCGAGGAAACTGACAATCAGATCCGACTCTTTCAATGGATATGTCTGCAAAACGATGGCTTCGCTCACGCGAGCGGGCATGCGGAAGTTTCAGGGTAACACCGTTTTGAATCGATCGTCGATTTCTACCCGGTATCCGCTGGCGAGCCGGTTGGTCTCGTTTGCCATCCCAACCACCGCCATTACTTCGGCGAACATCGCATCCGTCATGCCGGCTTTCCGCGCGGAAGCCGTGTGCGAAGCGATGCAGTAGGGGCACTGGTTGGTCGTGCTGACCGCCACGTAAATCA
>JALYXS010000029.1 GCA_030946965.1 Acidobacteriota bacterium | reverse complement strand
GAATTACCCGGGGACGATCAAGGCATTTCATCATCACGTTCAACAAACCGATTGTTGGACTGCGGCGATGGGGATGTTACAAATCGCTCTGGTGGATATCCGGCCAGACTCGCCTACCTATGGGTCGAGAAACACAATGTATGTGGGCGTCATGCGTCCATGGCAGTTATTGATTCCGCCCGGAGTCGCCCATGGCTATAAAGTAGTGGGCCGGGACCCGGCAATGCTGATCTACATGACAGATCGTTTCTATAATCCCGACGATGAAGGACGGATACCCTACAACGATCCCCACTTGAGCTACGACTGGGAAACCCAATATAAATGAAGCTCCTTGTGACAGGTGGAGCGGGGTTCATCGGCTCGGCTTTTATCCGCTTAACGCTCTCCGGCGCAGAACCTCTCAGGATCGTGAATCTCGATAAATTGACCTATGCGGGCAATTTAGAGAATTTAAAGAGCGTAGCCGATGATAAACGGTATCGTTTTGTGGAAGGCGATATCTGCGATTCCTCTATTATTGAGGAAATTTTAAAAGAAGAGAAACCCGACGCCATCGTGCACTTTGCAGCGGAGTCGCACGTGGACCGGAGCATCCTCGCGCCTCAGGCGTCTTTTGAGACGAATCTGCGGGGCAGTTTCACCCTATTCGAAGCGGCGCGGACGCATGCGATCAAACGGTTCGTGCATGTTTCGACCGACGAGGTTTACGGAAGTCTCGAACCGCCCCTCGAGGCCGACGAGAGCTTTTCATTAGAGCCGAACAGCCCGTATTCCGCCTCAAAGGCCGGTTCGGATCTTTTGGCGCGGTCTTATTTCAAGACATTCGGATTGCCGGTTCTCATCACGCGGGCATCGAATAATTACGGCCCCTGCCAATTTCCCGAAAAACTGATTCCTCTTATGATCCTGAACGCGCTGGATAACCGGCCGCTTCCGGTTTACGGAGATGGGATGCAGATTCGGGATTGGCTCTACGTGGACGACCATTGCCGCGGGATTTGGGCAGTTCTTCAAAAAGGCCGCGAAGGCGAAGTCTACAACATTGGCGGAAACCGCTCTCTTCCGAATCTGGAAGTTGTAAGGCGAATTCTCGCATTGACGGGCAAACCCGATTCGCTGATCCAGAGTGTTCGCGACCGGCCCGGCCATGATCGCCGTTACGCGTTGTCAAGCGACAAACTGATGCGCGAAACAGGGTGGAGCCCTTCAGTTAATTTTGAAGAAGGATTGGCCCGCACCATCGAGTGGTATCGGGCCAATCCAGATTGGGTGGAGTACGTCCGGACGGGCGCTTACCGCGATTATTATGCGCGCAATTACGGGAACCGGGAAACGGGGCGCACGAAAAACTCATAGCCCTGGTATTTTCGATGCCTCGGGCCCCACCGGCAACCCTACGCACATCTACATACGAATAGGCTGCGGAGGATCGCCATTGTCAGTACAGACGTTCTGCTGGTTATCCACAAAAAAATTCCCATTTGCCGTCGTATTGCCGGTTGCGTCAAAAAGCAGAATGCCGCAAGCCGTGAACGTCATGGGCACATAGAAGTGATGCGAAGTCACATTTCCAATCACCTGCCCTTGCGCGCCGAAGCCGATCTGGATGCCATTCTGAGCGATATCTGAAATGTGACCACGACCCGTAGTGGCGTTCCTGCGAACCGTCACGCGCGTGCCGCTTTCATTCGCGGTGATTCCATTTTTACCGTACAGATCGACGCTGTTGCTATCAATTGACACCCTGGCTTGGTTCGCCCTATTGCTTTGAACAAAAATACCAATGGAGCTCTGAGTACTGCTCGTATCGCAAATGTGAGTGACGTGAGTTGAGTGCACCTCGCCATCACTACCGCGGTAAAAGACGCCTACAAGGGCGGAGTTCGGTGGGTTGCACGCCGAACTTGCAATAGATTGCCCGTCGATTGTCAAATCGGTTATCACGACGCCCGCGTCTGTTACGGCAAGAGTGCTATTGTTTCTGGTATCGGTGTCGGTATTATCGTTTCCGTTCTTATCTATCTGGTCACTTACTTGATTAGTCGCGGTGCTGCCTGGATTATTACCTTTTACTTTATCCACTAACACGATGAACGGAATCGGCATGCCGCTAAAAAGGCTAGGGGCGGACTGCGCGGACCCCATGGGTGGCTTTATTGTAGTATTCGAGAGGTTTTCCCCTTGAAGGCGCAATGACTTATCGATTCTCACCTGCTCTATATAAGTGCCTTCGCAAACAAAGACAGTGTCCCCGGGTGAAGCTGCATTGACTCCTGCCTGAATAGTTCCGAACGTATTTTTAGGATCGTTAACTCCTGGACATGGGACATTCACGGCGCGTTGGGGTTGGCTGCCATTCATCACATAAAGCGTCTTGCCTTGAATGTCAAAAGGAAGCGCCAGCAGAATAACTGCACTTCCTGTAAGTAATGTGAACCGATGCGCTTTGTTCATACTCCCGCCTCTTATACTTCGACCCGATTTTAAATCACTTTTGTCTTTTTAGCTCGTATAATGTTTCCCGTGATCGGCAGACTGTATTGTGTATCACACATCCTCGAACTGCCCGGGAAATTGCGCTATCCGCCGCACGTGTTTAGTCCTATTTGTGGACTGATAAAGACATAATGCAATGCAACGTGCATGAAGCCAAGGCGGACTTTTCCCGGCTTGAATTAGTGACGACGGGCAAGAGGTCGTTATCGCCAGGAACGGCAAACCCGACGTTGCAGGCCGGGTCGGGGTACTGGGACACTGATTTCATCACGGAAGATTGGTGTCGTCCGATGCCGGAAGAGGGAGGCCGAGGCTTTCCTCGAAGGCCAGTGAACTTAGTTCTGGGCGGGGGAGCTCCCACCCGGAACCCGTCGGCATGGTGGGATAGGCATGTGGTTCAGCGCCACGTCGTGGTTTTCCCGATCAACACCAGGCACAGTGCTCATTTGGAGAATATGCCGGATCATCACAGAGATCCGATGGCAATAACGGAAGTGTGACCAGCCCTATTTCCGCCACTCCGTAAGGGACAAGTACAGTACTCGGACTAGGCGCGTTGATTAAAAATCCTTGCAAACGGCAGGCGTTTATGGGAATCTAAGCTTTCCCGGACGTAGCTTAAGCTCATCAGACCGCAAATAGTGGGCAAGCAGAACCCGGGAAACCCGAAAATCTAGCCAGGTGAATCGGGAATTTACCAGGAGGTCGGACGTGTGTTTTGTCCGAAGGATTATGTTCATTTCAAGAGTATTTTCGTGTATCGAGCGATTCACCCTGTCGCGCGCTTTATGCTTTGCCGCAAGCTTGGGCTTGGCATGGTCCGGGCACGTGGCGGCGGCCTTTATCGGTCTTATTCGTTCAATAATTTCACATTAAGTAACGTTGCGACTTGCGGCGGGGATGTGCCCAACGGGTCCGCCCTCACGCCCGACAACGGCAATTCCATCGTATTGACGGGCAGCAACAGCGGTAGCGGATGCGCCGCCACCACCACTTTGATGGCCACCGCCGCGGCGGCTGGAACGGTTCAGTTTAGCTATTCCTACTCTTCGCTCGATACGCCTGGCGCCGATTTTGCGGGCTATCTGCGCAACTCCGTTTTTACGCAACTCGCCGATACCAATGGACAGTCGGGCACCGTAATGTTCCCAGTAAGTTCAGGACAGACTTTTGGGTTTGAAGCCGGCACGCAAGATAACACGGGAGAGCCCGGCGTCCTCACCGTTACAAATTTCAGTGGACCTTTGGGGGCCACGGCCGTGCCGGAACCGGGAACCGGGATTTTAGGATTGACCGGAGCGCTGGCAATGGCGTTAGCTGGAAAAAAGATCGTTGCCGCCAATTTGCTGAAAAAGGTAAAGGCATGATCCGGACCGCTCTATCGCTGGCATTACTGAGTGGCGCGCTAACTTGCACTCTGTTCGCCCAAAAACAATACTTTTTCAGCGGTGTCCCGGTGACGGGCCAGCTGAATCTCACCGCCACTGTCAATGTTTCCCAACTGGCGTTGAGCCCGGCAATTCGGGCGGCGGCAAGGGGCGGCATTGCCAGAATGCCCGAGTTTAAAATTTTGCCGGAACTAACGGCCCCGAAAGCCGCGCTTGCCCGCCGCTTCGAAGCCTTGGCGGCGACGGCTCAAACCATGCAGAGTTTGAGTATCGTTCCGGCTTCGGCCAGCTTCGGATTCGATGGTTTGACGCATCTCGACCAGCGGATGGCAAATGGCGGAAATCAATTCAGCGTGGAGCCTCCGTCCCCCAGTATCGCGATTTCCAATGGTTTCATACTCGAAGGCGTAAACAACGCAATTCAGGTCTACACCACGGCGGGCGTGCCGTTGCTTCCCAAGGTCGTGGCGACCGACCAGCTATTTGCCCTGCCGGCGGAAATTAACCGCGTAACCGGCGTTCAAGGCGTGTACCCGACCGATATTCGCGTTTTCTACGACCAGACGATTGACCGCTGGATTGTCTTGCAGCGCGCGCTCGACAACGATGCCGCTGGCCAGCCGTTGAATTCATCCCACTTATATGTGGCCGCAAGCCAAACGGGCGATCCCACCGGAACCTACAACATCTACACGATGGATACAACGAATCCGCAGAATTCCCGGTGCCCCTGCCTCGCCGATTATCCTCAAATCGGAGCCGACCGGTATGGAATCTATATCGCGGCCAATGAATACGACACGGCTTTCAACAATTTCATCGATGCAACCATCCTTTCCATTTCGAAAGCGTCGATCGCCGCCGGCGTACACTCGCCGACCGCGTACAAGTTTACGCTTCCTCGGAATACGGGCTACGAATTTGCCATACAGCCGGCGCAGACACCCCCTGGCGCGAGTTATTTCCTCGCCAACGGCGGCGTGGAATACCTTGTCAGTAGCCAGGCCACGCTTCTTCCGGACAGCAACTTGTCTCTGTGGGCGATCAGTAATACCAGTTCGCTCGGAACGAGTACGCCCAATTTAGCGCTTCAGCAAACGATCGTTCCCTCGCTTGCCTATTCGTCCCCGGACGTTGCCA
>JALYXS010000719.1 GCA_030946965.1 Acidobacteriota bacterium | reverse complement strand
ATAGCCGCCGGCGGGAGCGAAACGCCTCGATAGGGTAGGTTGTATCGAAACGCGGGGCGAATCGGCTCGCGGGGGCCGCTGGGGAATAAGAGAAATCCGGGGAAGACACAATGGCCGACTCGCCGCCCGAACTTACTGGAGAGTCTGCAGCTCCTTGCCCGGCTTGAAGCGCACCGCTTTACCAGGCGGGATCGAAACCTCGGCGCCGGTACGCGGGTTCCGGCCAATTCCGGTCTTACGAGGTTTCACGTTGAACACGCCAAAACCGCGCAACTCAATGCGGTCCCCGTGTTCGAGAGCCTTCTTCATCTTTTCGAAAACGGTCTCCACGGCCATCTCAGCTTTGGTCTTGGTGATACCGGTTTTGTTTACCACTTCATTGATTATATCCAGCTTGATCAAGGAGCCTCCAGAGCCGAGCTTTTTCAACTTGATGATATAATTGACCTTACATTCGTGTCAAGCACGCTCGACTTCTGCGGCGCCTGCAGCCGGTATGCCACCGGCATCACCGTAATTACCGTTTTGGACCGCCATGGCGTCCCGCACGGCATGACGGCCAACTCGTTCACATCGGTTTCTCTACACCCGCCTCTGATTTTGGTTTGTATCGATCACGCCGCCGCAATTCTCGCGCAATTCCGAACCGGCGAGTACATGGGCATCAACGTTCTTCGCGAATCGCAACAACACCTTTCGATCCATTTCGCGCGGCCCGGCGAGAATGGGTTCGGCGAAGTGGCGTGGTTGGCTGGCGAAACGGGAATTCCGCTGATACCCGAAGTCCTAGCAACCTTTGAGTGCTCGATAGTCAGAGCAATCGATGCGGGCGACCACACGATTCTGATCGGCGAAGTGGTGCACGCCCGCCGCGGCGAAGGCGATCCGCTCCTGTATTTCGATCGCGGATACCGGGCGATGGGGAAGCCTCTCTAAGCAGCGCTACTTCTTCGTGGCCGTAAAATCGCCGGAATTTCCCGAAGCGTCGACGCGACCCTTTATGTTGGAATCGGGTTGCACAGTCCCCGTGTAAACAACGGTCATCTTACTTCCCTCGTAGTCCACGTCATATTGGAACTTGACCTTCTGGCCTGTTACTTCGCCCGTGACCGCACGGTCTGGACGATTGTTTCCGGTGCATGTCCCCGCCAAGTTGGCTCCCGTTTGTTTGAAGGCGCAGGTCAGAACGATGGAATTACCTGAAATATCTCCTTTCACGGCCCAGGATCCGGAAATGTCCGCCGCTGCCAGGCACAAGGGCGATGGGAAGAGAAAACTGAAGAGTGTCTTGGTAAGCATCGGGCTTGATGGTATCAGGCTTGCTGGCCGGCGGCGCGGAAGCTCACCATCCAGGCGATCCCGAACCGATCCGTGAGCATGCCGAACCGGCCGCCCCAGAATGCGTCGTGCGGTGGCATGGTGACCTTCCCGTTTGCACCGAGCGCGGCAAAAAGTCTCTCCATTTCCGCTTGGGTCTCGCAGCTGACGGAAATCGCAAAATTATCTCCCTGCTGAAACGGCACTCCTGGCATTGTGTCCGATGCCATCAGAACCACGGGGCCACTCGCCAACTCCGCATGCAAGATCCGGTCCGGCGTGGACTTCGCTATCCCAGCCATCTGCGACGGTCCCGCGGAGAAGGGAGTGAAGTTCGGTTCCGCTTGCAAACACTTTCCGTAGAACGCCATGGCTTCGCGGCAGTTTCCGTCGAAGACCAAGTAAATATTCGCGGATTTCATGATTTGTCCTAAAGAGTATCAAATATTTGCATATGGGACGATAGTGGTTTGCCAACCTTAATGCAAGCCTTGGTAAAGCCAAACGCTTCTCCAGGGATGTCGCTCGATACGGTGAAAGTCCCGGCAATTGGGTCGACCGATGTCTTGATTCGCATTTTAAAAACTGGAATCTGCGGCACGGACTATCACATTTACAGTTGGGATACCTGGGCGAAGAATCGCATCCACCCGCCCTTGATCGTCGGCCACGAGTTTATGGGTTCCGTGGAGGAGACCGGGGGCGCGGTGGACGGGTTTCGCCGCGGCGATCTGGTTTCGGGCGAGGGGCATCTGGGCTGTGGACACTGTTACTTCTGCCTCACCGGCCAAGCCCACATTTGCCGGGATGTGCGCATCATCGGCGTGGATCGGGATGGCTGCTTCGCCAATTTTTTATGCCTTCCCGCGAAAAATGTTTGGAAGTTAAGGCCAGAGATTTCGCCGGACGTGGCCGCGGTATTGGACCCGCTCGGCAACGCGATGCATACCGTAATGGCGCAGCCGGTTTCGGGGAAAGTGGTCGCCGTCGTGGGGGCCGGCGCGATTGGGCTGATGGCCTGTCAGATCGCGGCGGCCGCTGGAGCGCTCTCCATCTGGGCAATCGAGCCGCGGGCGCACAAACGGGCGATCGCGTTGCAATCGGGCGCGTCCCGGGTTTTCGACCCCGCTCAACCGGAATCCCTGAAGGAAATCGCGGGGCGCGCGGACGTGGTGCTTGAAATGTCCGGCAGTCCGGCGGGAATCAGGACCGCTCTCGATCTGGCTCGGGCCGGCGGCGACGTGGCCCTGCTCGGAATACCGTCGGGAGATGTAACCGTGAACCTCTCGGAAGACGTCATTTTCAAAGGTTTGACGCTTCGTGGCATCCACGGGCGCAAGATGTTCGAAACCTGGTATCAATGCGAACGTTTTCTTGTAGAAAAAAAGCTCGACATTTGCCCGCTGATTACTCATCGGATTCCGTTCCGGGAGTACGAACACGCTTTCGACCTACTGAGGAAAGGCGAAGCGGTCAAGATCTTATTGGAGTGGGAGTAAGCATGACTACAACCGATCCGCTGGCTTACTTGGGCGAGCAACTCAACGATTGGCGAAACGCGGGGACCTATCAACGGTTGCGCGTGCTCGAATCGGAAAGCGCCGCGGAATCGCGGTTTGACGGCAAGGAGGTAATAAACCTCGCTTCGAATAACTACCTAGGTTTGACTACGCATCCGAAGCTGATCGAAGCGGCAGTGAAGGCTGCGCGTGAGTTTGGCGCGGGCTCGGGCGCGGTACGCACCATCTCGGGAACCATGACGCTCCACATGCAGCTTGAGGAGCGCATCGCGCGATTCAAGGACGTGGAGGCATGTGTCGTTTTTCAATCGGGATTCGCGGCTAATGCCGGAACGGTTTCGGCCATTCTGGGGCCGGCCGATCACATCGTTTCGGATGAATTGAATCACGCCAGCATCATCGACGGCGCGCGCCTTTCCAAAGCCAAGATCCACGTTTTTCCCCACAAAGACCATGCCGCCGCCAACCGCATTCTGGAAGAATTAGCCGGACAGCCGGGCCGCAAGCTGGTGATCACCGATGGCGTCTTTTCGATGGATGGCGATATCGGTCCGCTGCCGGAGCTGACCGCGGCGGCCGAGCGGCACGGCGCCATCATGATGGTCGACGACGCGCATTCCTCGGGAGTGCTGGGCAGAAACGGACGGGGAACGATCGACCATTTCGGCCTTCACGGCCGCGTGGACATTCAGGTTGGCACGCTGTCGAAAGCGATAGGCGTGCTGGGCGGGTATGTGTGCGGGAGCCGGGACCTGATCGACTTTTTGTACCAACGGGCGAGGCCTTTTCTATTCTCGACTTCGCATCCGCCGGCCGTTGCCGCAGCCTGTCTGGCTGCGTTTGACGTGTTGGAGGAGGAGCCCGAGCGAATTACGAAGCTTTGGGAAAACACGCGCTATTGGAAGGCCGGCTTGGTTGCGGCGGGCTTCGATACCGGTTTCAGCGAAACGCCGATCACGCCAGTGATGGTGGGTGAAGCGAAGCGGGCGAATGAGTTTTCGAGAGCGCTGTTCGAGGGCGGCGTGCTCGCCACCGGCATCGGATTTCCGACCGTCCGCGAGGGCCGGGCGCGCGTGCGGACGATCATGACGGCAACGCACACGCGCGAACAGTTGGATCGCGCGCTCGAAATATTTCGCTCCGTGGGAAAGCGAACCGGAATTCTTTAAGCGCCGCGCGCACCGTTGCGTGCCGCGTCCCCGCTCACGGGACGCTTGGCGGTGGTTCAATTTGTAGGTTGTCAGGATAAATGAAAATGCCCCGCATTGAACACATCGGTCGCGGTACGCTGCGCCATCGTTGTTCTTGCAGGTGCGCCTTCTTATAAGCATCCGGACTGAGCTGCTCCTAAACGCTGCGCGACTAGGAAGGATCTATGTGCTCGCGTCGCTCCGACAGCGTGCAAACGGGCTAGTTTTCCGATACGGTAACATTGCAGGCTTTACGACGGTGAGCAAACGTGATGTCGAAACCCCGGAATCACAATCTACTCCGGCCGCTAGCCGGCAACAGTCACCGATACTTCAGCCAGCCTGGTAGGCAACGTAGGATCGCCTTTCACGCTGAGCGAGCTCGACGTGAAATTGTAGCCCGCAACGGGTATGCCTCGGAGTGATCAGATCATCCCGCCGGCATCCGGTCAAATCAAGCGTGTTATTTCCTGGGGACCTCCCCGAAGAGCGTTTCCACCGGCAACGCCCGATAGGGAAAGCCAGTTCCCGGAGGAATCTGCACGTCCAGGACCGCTACGGCGCCGGCCTCGGGGTTGGCGTCGGCTTCGACGAGCGTGTATGTCTGCGGGCTCTTCGCGACGAGCGTCGTGGGATCGATGTCGGCGCCGAACCAGACGATAGTGTTGCCGTTCTCGAGCCGCTGGGCGGCGCCCACTCTATCGGAGTACTTGTAAACCGGAGCTCCGCCGCTGGTGCCTACCTGGTGACGATACTCCCAGACCTTGACCGCCGTCATCGAGTTCCAGTCGAGGGCGAGTTCCAGTGCGCGGGTATACAGTCCGCCCTCAGCCGCGGGCCGGCCGTTTCCATTGTCGAAGAGGAGGAGATTCCCGTTCTCGAGCATGCGGACATAATGCTCGTGGTAGAACCTGTCGCCTGGGTTGGGGAAGGTAAAGTCGCTCTTGAAGCGGCCGATCCGCCACGCGATTCGGTCCAGCTGCGGCGAGATCGCGATCACTGTATCGAGGTATCTCACCGATAGGAGGATTACGCCGGACGGCGCGACCTGGAGCGAGTTCGCGGCCATCCACTCCTCGCTCTGGAGCGAGGCTCCCGCGCAGGGAAAGGAACTGACCAAATCGGAGCTGTTTCCCGGATCGGTGTTCGATGGGTTGGTCCTCTCGGTCAACGGATCGAGGAAGTTGAAGGGGTCCCACACGATTTCGTCTGTCCCCGCCGCGGGGTTCCAGCGGCGAATGCTGCTTCCCGCCTGCAACCGCTTGCCCTGCAAAGCCTGCCCTGCGTCGAAGAACGGGTCCTTGAAGACTTGCCAAGGTGAAGGACCGTGCCGCGGATACCGTCGGCGCCGGGAACGAGCTGTTCATGCCAGTCGTTTCCCTGGCCCCAGACCCAGCCCGCCGGACTCGGCGAGGTCGGCGGCGGGGACACGGTGCAAGTGGACGGGCTTTCTGCGAGCAGGGCTCCG
>JALYXS010000708.1 GCA_030946965.1 Acidobacteriota bacterium | reverse complement strand
CTGCAGTTCGGCATCCTGGGAATAGATCGGAAAAATTTTCGGATCGGGAATAAATTGCTTGCCTAACTCTCGAATGCCGAGCCATTGCGTCACGAAACTTTCGATGAACCCCATCGATTTCGAACTGCGCAGCATGCGCCCGATCTCTTCGTGAAGAACCGCCGGCTCGTGCAGCTTGCCCATTGCGGCCAAATCGAACATCATCTCGTCCGGCATGCTTCCCCACAGGAAATAAGAGAGCCGCGAGGCCAAGGCGTAATCGTCGATCGGGCGAGGTTCGGGACGTGGATTGGGAGACTCGACGAGGAACAGAAATTGCGGCGACATCAGAACGCCGCGCAACATAAAAGCGACGGACCCGTCTAAGCTCTGGTGATCTTTCTGGGCGGCATTGAACAGCGCGACGAAGGAGTCCAGTTCTTTCGCGGTAACGGGACGGCGAAAGGCACGCGGTAGAAAAACTTCCAGAATGCGGCGCGCGGATTGATCGGGGGAAACGCTAGGCTGAAGCCGGTCCAAGCCGATACGCCCACGCGCGCGGGAATCGCGCGTCGCAAATTCGAGAGCCTGTTTCGCCGCATCCATGTATTTTTCGGCCAGGATCGGGGACAGGAACAAGACTTCGGCCGCGTTGTCGAAACCCTCGCCACCCGCTCCGTCGGCGGGCAGATCGTGTCCGACGTTCACATGGACATTCAGCAATTCCCGGACGGTCGCGGTGTATTCGTCGCGGTTCAGACGGCGGATGGGCGCGGCGCCAGGCGTTACGATCCCCGAGCACGCTTCGGCGTGAAGCGCGTTATCCACCCAATTTACGAAGGCTTCGCGCTGGTCGAGCGCTGGGCCGGGAACGCCGCGCGGCGGCATTTCGCTATTTCGAACTCTAAGCTCTATGCGGGACCATTTGTCCGCCTGAGTCTCGAGACTGGGCTTGACGTTCACCTGGGCAAGATTGAACCCGGCGGCCGCGCTCTTCCCGGAATGGCACGTTTGGCAATTTTTTTGGAGAAACGTCTGCGCGTCGTCGAACGAGAAGTTCGCGGCGAAAACGTGTGTAGAAAAAACAAGGGCCAGCGCGAAAGGGACGCCGCAGAGTCCGCCCGGATACATATTTCTCTATTATGAACTTTTTCCAGTTCTTCCGCTGGAGCGGGCGTGCCGCCTAGATCTTAGGCGGCGGAATTGAATCCCTGGCAAAATCCTTAACTGTTTGCCGCTGGCGATCCTGCACTTTCATCCCGATAACGCAAAACACCCGGCGGCCGTTCGAGCAGTGCCGCCCAAGCCGCCCGGTTATGCGGCTCCCCGGCCACGTCGAGGCGATCGACGACGGTCATTCCGCGCGTCAGCTCGCTAGCCGTCTCCACCTCGACCCGATGCTCCCCCCAGCAAATGCCGATAGGGGATCGAGGGCGATTGACATTGCCACCGGGTCGGGCAAAGCGAGCGCGTCTTGTCCGGTGCGTTCGCGCCGCGTTTTCCTCGCTTAACTATTGCACTCGACCGCGAAGGCGCCAACGGGGAATCGAAACTGGAGATCCGCTCGATCTCGCTGGTCTCGATAAGGGCCGGTCCAATACAGAGTTGCCATCCGATGAGTTCCACCGGAAGTTCGCCATGCAGGACGATGCGCGCGGCCTCGGGATCGGCCCAAATGTTGTACTCGGCCGCGGCTCCCGCGCGAGAGCCAGGGTAATGTTGGTGAGCGGCCCGAGCGTCACAAGCTCGATGCCCGGATTGGCTTTAACCGTCTCGCGGATAACATCGACGGCGTGAGAAACTTCGGGCTTGCGCATGGGCGCCGGATAGCCGCGGTCGCTCAACCCGTCGAGACCATGAACCGAGCCGGCGCCGTGATGCGGACGAAGAAGCGGCCGGTCCGCGCCAACATACACGGAGACATCGGCGCCGCACAGTTCAGCCGTGTACAGCGCGTTGTGGGTGGCCTGTTCGACCGTGATATTTCCGGCGACCGTAGTAAGTGCGGCCACGTGAATTTCCGGGCTGCGCAGCGCCATGATAAGCGCAACAGCGTCGTCGGATGCCGTGTCTGTATCGATCGGAACGAGCGCCGCATGGACTTTCTCTCCGGTCCTCGCCGAAGGGTTCATCCTAACACTGGGCTGCTCGGGACCGGTGCTCTACATACCATTGGTAGGTCCGTTCGATACCTTCGCGCAGCCCGATGCTCGCGTGCCACCCTAAGCTTCCCAACATCGAAACGTCCAAGAGCTTTCGCGGAGTTCCATCGGGCTTCGAAACGTCCTGCGCGATTCCGCCTTCATAGCCCACCACCGACGAAATGAGCGCCGAAAGGTCGCGAATGGCGATATCGCGCCCGGTCCCAACATTGACAATCCCCGCCGATTCGTACCCTTGCATCAGGAAGACCGCCGCATCCGCCAGATCGTCGACGTGCAGGAATTCGCGTAACGCCGATCCGCTGCCCCATATAATCACTTCCGGCGCCCTCGCCATCTTGGCTTCGTGAAATTTGCGAATCAAGGCGGGAAGTACGTGCGAGTGTTGCAGATTGAAGTTATCGCCAGGCCCATATAGATTCGTGGGCATCAAGCTGATTGCGTTGAATCCGTACTGATTGCGGTACGCCTGAGCCATGATAATTCCCGCGATCTTAGCCACCGCGTACGGCTCGTTGGTCGGTTCCAACGGGCCGCTAAGTAGATACTCTTCCTTGATAGGCTGCGCGGCGAACTTCGGGTAAATGCAGGAAGATCCCAGAAACAAGAGCTTGCGGACGCCCGCGCGGTAAGCCGCATCGATCACGTTGCATTGCACTAGCAGATTCTCCCGCACGAAATCCGCGCCACACTGGATGTTGGCTAGAATTCCGCCGACTTTGGCTGCCGCCAAGAACACGTATTCGGGCCGCTCCCGTTCGAAGAAGCGCCGGACATCATCCTGCTCCGTGAGATCCAATTCCCGGCGAGTCCGGAGAATCAGGTTGGAGAATCCTTCCGATTCCAGTCTCCGCACCATCGCCGATCCCACCAAGCCCCGGTGCCCGGCCACAAAGATCCGATCCTGTCGATTCATCAAGCAAGCCATCAAGCGGCCGCCCTGCCGGTAGCGAGATAAGAGCCGTCTTGGCCCGTGCTTTCCGTAACAAGAGATTTGTGCATTCAGATGCGTAGTGCGCCGCTGGCGCATCTTTTCACGGAAAAATTTCGTGGGCGCTGAACGCGCGATACTCCGGCCCGAGATTACAACGGCGGTATGCTGTTCGGGGAGAATACTTATGGCAGTCAACTACATCCCTGAAGGTTACGCCAACGTCATCCCGTACATTGTCGTTCCCGGCATTGCCAAGCTAATAGATTTCATGAAAGCCGTCTTCGATGCCGAAGAAACGGAGCGCATGGCCCAGCCGGACGGAACCATCATGCACGCCCAGGTGAAGATCGGCGGCTCCGTCCTGATGATGGGCGAGCCGCAAGGCGAGTTTGGGCCGATGCCCGCGCAGCTCTATATTTACGTTTGCGATACCGATGAGACATACCGGCGCGCCATCAAAGCCGGTGCAGCCTCACTTATGGAACCGGCGGACCAGTTTTATGGCGACCGCAACGCGGGTATCAAAGACCCATGCGGGAACAACTGGTGGATCGCCACGCACCAGGAAGAGGTGTCACCGGAAGAATTGCAGACGCGCGCTGCCGCTTATCGCCGCTAAACTTGGCCGCCAGACATGAAAGGAGCCTCGGCCCTTCTCTTTCTCGCCTGTCTTTGCATAAACGCGCAAGACGCGGGAACGTTCACTAACCCGCTGCTTCCTTCCGGTCCGGATCCCTGGGTGGAATATCACGACGGCTATTACTACTACATGAACACTACTGGCCGGAACTTGACGTTGTGGAAGACGCGCAGTATCCCGGACCTGAAATCCGCCGAAACAAAGGTCGTCTGGACGCCGCCCGCGCGGGGGCCGTATTCGCACGACATTTGGGCTCCCGAAATTCACTTTATCGCTGGCAAGTGGTACATCTATTTCTCGGCCGACGCGGCGGATAATTCGACGCATCGCGTGTGGGTAATCGAGAACGCGTCAGCCGATCCCATGCAGGGTGAGTGGGCGATGAAGGGCAAACTTACCGACGCAACGGATAAGTGGGCCATCGACGGATCGGTGTTTGAAAATCGCGGCAAGCTTTATTTCATCTGGTCCGGTTGGGAGGACGACGTGAATGGCACGCAGAGCATTTACATCGCGCGGCTCAAGAATCCGTGGACGGTGGAAGGCAAGCGCGTGAGAATTTCCACGCCGCAATATCCTTGGGAGAAAGTGGGCGATCTGGAAAAGCCGGGCGAGCCGCCGCATCTGGACGTAAACGAAGCGCCGGAGATCCTGAAGCACGCCGGTAGAGTGTTCCTGATTTATTCAGGCAGCGCTTGCTGGACGGATCATTATGAGCTAGGGATGCTCGAGGCGTCCGCGCGAAGCGATCTGTTGAAGCCGTCGTCCTGGAAGAAGTGGCCGGAGCCGGTCTTTTGGGAGTCGCCGGAAGCGGGCGCTTACGGGCCGGGGCACAACACTTTTTTCAAATCGCCGGACGGAAAGGAAGATTGGATTTTGTATCACGCAAATCCCGGTCCCAAACAGGGATGTGGCGGCCGGCGTTCTCCGCGCGCGCAGCGGTTCACGTGGAAAGCGGACGGCACGC
>JALYXS010000706.1 GCA_030946965.1 Acidobacteriota bacterium | reverse complement strand
CATGAAGCCCGACCGCATTCCGAACGGGAAGACTGACGTGAATAACAACGGGGCGTTTTCGACGGATTACATAGGGAAAAGCTGGACTTATCCGAACGCCTCCTACGCGCAAAGGGAGCGGATTTGGCAGGATCACAAAGAATACATTGCAGGATTTCTATACTTCCTCGCGAACGAGCCGCGCGTGCCCGCGGAATTGCGGCGGGAGATGAGCCGCTGGGGATTGGCGCGCGATGAATTCACCGATTCGGCAAACTGGCCGCGCCAACTCTACGTGCGCGAGGCTAGGCGCATGGTGGGTCCGTTCGTCATGTCGCAAAAAGACATTCAGACCGATCTCACGAAAGACGATCCGATCGGAATGGGTTCGTATAACAGCGATTCTCACAATGTGCAGCGCGTGGCGACCGCGGACGGCGCGGTTGAGAACGAGGGCGACATGCAGGTGCCCGTCACGCCTTATCAGATTCCATACCGGGTGCTGTTGCCGAAGCGCGAGGAAGTCACGAATTTGCTGGTGCCCGTGTGCTTTTCCGCCAGTCATGTGGCGTATTCAACGGTCCGCATGGAGCCGCAATACATGATCCTCGGCGAGGCGGCGGGAAGAGCCGCAAAGATGGCGATCGACAGAAAATGCGCGGTTCAGGATGTGGACACGAAGGCGCTTACGGGAAAGCTGGTGGCGAATAAAGCTCGAATGTCGTATAGCATAGCAAAATAGGCCTAATTCTTGAGGTAGCCCCGCTTTTCTTCGTTGGTGAATTCGAAGCGAACTAGATGCGAGGCGGAGGCGCCGGGAGTGAATGTCCACTGGCGCGCGGCATCGACCTCCCGCTTCACGTCCACCCGCACCGTCCCCCGAATCGATGCACTGGCGAAAAGAGTCACGGGCGGCATCACCTTCCGCGCCACGCCCGATTCGCCCACATACTGGTCCCGGCCGTCGCGCCCATTCAGGTTCACCGTGACGTCGCCGGTCGCAGGCTCGTACAGCACCGTGCTGCTCATCAAGTCGCGAGAATCGAAACGCAAACGGCGTTCTTGAGGGTCCTCATGTATCGACAGAATGCCTTGTTTCAATTGGCGCGGAAGGGGATGATTCCGATTCCAACTCACCCGCAAATAGCGTCCGCTCCTCTCGATGTTCAATCGAAGCGGCGCGGCCAAGACGCTTCGCTTGAATCCGAACCAGAGCCCCGCTGCAATCGCGATGGCCCTGCACGGAAAATTACATTAGCACGGTCATAATAAGGAAATGCAAACACGAACGCTCCCTCACACCGATCTCACGGTGTCTCGCGCCTGTTTCGGCTCCATGACGTTTGGCTCGCAGGTGGATGACACGGCGGCCCGGAAAATCGTCGACTATTGTTTTGATGCCGGAATCAACTTCATCGATACGGCGAACGTATACAACAAGGGCGCTTCCGAAACCATTGTCGGGAAGTGCCTAAAAGGGCGCCGCGACAAGGTGGTTCTAGCGAGCAAAGTTCGCGGAAAGATGGGCGATGGGCCGGATGAGAGCGGCCTTTCGCGAAAAGCGATCCTGAAAAACGTCGAGGACAGCCTGCGCCGGCTGCAAACCGATTATCTCGACATTTATTATCTGCATCAGCCCGATGACGATGTGACGGTCGACGAATCGCTCGAGGCCATGGAACAGCTTGTGAAAGAGGGCAAGGTGCGGTATCCCGCAAGCTCGAATTACAGTGGCTGGCAGGTTACACAGATGCTTTGGCTAGCGGAAAAAAATCATCGCAAACCGGCGTGGATCACGCAACCGATGTACAATTTGCTGGCGCGTGGAATCGAGCAGGAGTATCTTCCCATGACGCGCGCGTTCGGCGTGTCGACGTGTGTTTACAATCCGCTTGCGGGCGGGCTGCTGACCGGAAAACAGCAACGCGATGCACCGGAAAGCGGTACGCGGTTCGACAATAATCAAATGTATTTAGACCGGTATTGGCACCCGGCGTATTTCGATGCGGTGGACGAGCTGCGGAAAGTCGCCGCCGCGGCGGGACGATCCATGGTGAGCCTGGCGTTGAACTGGCTGCTTCACCATACACCGATCGATTGCGTGATTCTGGGGGCGTCGCGCCTCCAGCAGTTACAAGATAACGTCCAGACCATGGACGGCGGCCCGCTATCCCCCGAAACGCTGGCCGCGTGCGACGCCGTGTGGAACAAGCTTCGAGGCGTTACGCCGAAGTACAACCGGTAACCGAAACCGGCATCCCGGCTGGTCCGTCCATTTAGTTATCATCGAATCGGACGGACTTTCCGCATGAAAATCTGGCATAAGCTGTTTCTCTTTTCACTTTCCGTGTTTATGGTTTTGGCCTTCGTGCTGCAAGGGCAGGAAGGTCCCAAAAGAGACGGCAGCGAAACCGTTGCCAAACCCCGCAAGAAAGATGCCGCTACGGGCGATTCAGACCTCCCAAAGATCCCTTCCAAGCTCTCGAACAAAGCCAAAGGCGATATCGAGGAAGGCCCGAGTTTTAAAGTCGAATCGAACGTGGTCAACCTGGAAGTCGCCGTTTTAGACAATAAGGGCCATTTCATCCCCGGCATCCCGAAGGGCAACTTCCGCGTGCTCGAAGATAACGTTCCCCAACGCGTCACGAACTTTTCGCTGGGCGAAGGGCCGATGACCGTCTGCATGGTAATCGAGTTCAGTAATCTTTTTCAGCAATATTGGGGCGAGACTTGGTATCAAACGCTCACCGCGGCATACGGTTTTATCGATACGCTGAAACCCGAAGATTACGTGGCCGTGGTGGCTTACGACATGCGGCCCGAGATTTTGTCCGACTTCTCGACCGATCGCCGCAAAGCGCAGGAGGCCATGCAGCGGCTGCGCATCGCGGCTTTCTCCGAATCGAACATGTTCGACGCGCTGGTCGAGACCGAAGACCGGATGAAAGATATCGAAGGGCGGAAAGCCATCGTTTTGATTGCTTCGGGGATCGACACGTTCAGTAAACTGACTTTCGATAAAACGCGCAAAGCGCTCCAAAACGACGCAGTGCCGATTTACGCTATCGGCCTGATGCAGACCATCCGCGAGCTGGCCGACGCGCGCGGCGGTCTGGGATCCATCGCGCGCATGGATTTTCTCCAAGCCGATAACCAGATGCGCACATTTTCCAAAGAGACCGGCGGAATGTCGTTCTTCCCGCGATTTTACGGCGAGTTCCCGAGCATCTTCCAGTCGGTTTCGCAATCGCTCCGTAACCAATACTCGATCGGTTATCAGCCGTCGAATGGGGCTAAAGACGGCAAGTATCGGAAGATCAAAGTCGAACTTGTCAATCCGGCGACCAACGAGCCTTTGCGCGTGACCGATCAAAAGGGCAAGCCGGTCAAATATACGGTCATGACGAAGGCCGGCTACAACGCGCCTCGCGAAGTTGAATAGCCCTTCTAATCCGGGAAGTCAAGGACTCGATTTGCTTGCTTTTGAACCCGATGCAAATTGGTTGACAGTTCCGTGACTCTCCTGTTACTCTCGCTCGGTCCATGAGAAAAACAGCGAGCGGCCCGGCAAGCGGAGATATCACAATTCTTTTAGTAGACGACAACGTGCATGGGATGATTGCCCGCCGCAACGTTCTGGAAGAGCAGGGCTACCGGATCGAAACCGCTTCGAGCGCCGAAGAGGCTTTGCAGGTGTTCCCGCTGCATCCTTTCAATCTGATGGTGACGGATTTTAAAATGCCGGGGATCGATGGAGTGGAGCTGATTTCACGGCTGCGGGCGTTGCACGTCGAAGTTCCCTTCATCCTGCTCTCCGGGTTCGTGGAGCCTTTGGGCATGACGGAAGAATCGACCGGGGCGGACGCAGTGCTCTCGAAAAGCGCCGGTGAAGCCGGGCATCTGGTGCGCACCGTGCAGCGCCTGCTTAGCCGCGGGGCTCGAAAACCGCCGAAAGCGGAGAAACGCCGGGGAACGGTGTACGTGGCAAAGAGCGTTTAGCGCATTGATACGATCCTTATTACTACGGCCCCTGGCGTTCTCGCTTCTGGTTTGCATGGCGCTCGGAGAGCGCTCCCCGGCGGTTGTGGCTCACAAGGCTGCCATTCGAAACACGACCGCCGAAGAGCGCATCGCCGCTCGCTGGATGAAATCGATGACGCTGCGGGACGAAGTCGCGCAGCTCGTCGTGATTCCGTTTAGCGGTCGCATGATTAACCCGCGCTCGCGCGAATTTCGGAATTACGTGCGGCTAGTCGGCAAAGCCGGCGTTGGCGGACTGATCCTCGTCAACGTTCACAACGGCCGGCTGATGCCGCATGCCGAGCCGCTTGCGGTCGCCTCCTTCATCAACAAGATTCAGAGCGTTGCCAAAGTGCCGTTATTGGTTTCGGGCGATTTCGAGCGCGGCGCTTCCATGCGCGTTGACGCAACCACCGCCTTTCCGCACGCGATGGCGTTCACGGCGGGGCGCGATCCCTCGGCGGCCCGGTATGAGGGCGAAGTTACCGCGCGCGAAGCGCGGGCGCTTGGCGTCCATTGGGTGTTTTTTCCGGTTGCCGACATCAATAATAATCCCGATAATCCCATCATCAACATCCGCTCCTACGGGGAGAATCCACAAGACGTGGCGGCGTACGATAGCGAGTTCATCGCGGGCGCGCATTCCGACCCCGCGAATCTGGTGCTCACCACCGCGAAACATTTTCCGGGCCATGGCGATACCGCGACCGATTCTCACATGAACATGGCCACTATCACGGCCGGACGGCAGCGCCTTTCGGAAATGGAATTTGTCCCGTTTCGCGCCGCGATTCAGAAGGGAGTGGACGCAGTGATGACCGCGCATATCGCGGTCCCGGCCTTGGAGGAGGCCGATGTTCCCGCTACTCTCTCGCGCGTGCTGCTTACCAGGGTGTTGCGCGAAGAGCTGGGGTTCCGCGGAATCATTGTTACCGATGCGCTCGAGATGCACGGCATCGCCAACGGTTTCAGCGTGGGCGAGGCGGCCGTCAGGTCAATCGAAGCCGGGGCGGATGTCTTGCTGATGCCGCCCGATCCCGAATCCGCGATTGACGCCGTCGTCGCCGCCGTTCATGGCGGAAGGCTTACACAAAAGCGAATTGAGCAGAGCGTCATGCGGGTTTTGTCGGCCAAGGCCAAACTCGGCTTGGCGGCCAAGCGGCTAGTGGATCTGAACGCCGTGGATGGCATAATCAACTCGCCCGAATCGAATGCGCGCGCGCAGCAGATCGCCGACCGGGCCGTCACCCTGGTCAAGAATAAAGCGGAAGCAGTTCCTCTCCGCGACCCCGCGAAAACCTGTTTCGTGATTCTGACCGAATCGCGGACTTCGGTTATGGGCCAAGCGCTGGCGCAAGAAATTCACCGGCGTACCCCGGCCCCGGTCACGTTTGTCGATAGCGCCATGCCGGATATGGAATTAAACCAGGCCGCCCAACAGACATCCGGTTGCGACGCGGTTGCGGTGGCGGCCTTCGCGTCCGTCGCGGCTTACCGGGGCGATGTCGCGCTCGGGGGCGGCTTCCCGGCATTGCTCACCAAGCTGATTGCATCTGGTAAACCGATGATCCTCGTCGCCCTGGGCAACCCTTATTTGTTACGAAACTTTCCCGGCGTAAGCGCGTATTTGACGACGTATAGCACCGTGCCGCTGTCGGAAATCGCGGCTGTGAAGGCCCTGTTTGGCGAAATTCCGATCAACGGGAAACTGCCAATCACGATTCCCGGAATTGCCAACTACGGTGACGGAATTCATCTTGACGCGATCGTGAACAACGCCGCACCCCTGCAGTAGGCGCGCAGGCCGGGCCTAGAAGAGGCCGCTAATTC
>JALYXS010000683.1 GCA_030946965.1 Acidobacteriota bacterium | reverse complement strand
GCCGGTCAGAGCGCACAGGCGTTCGTATAACTCATTGGGGTCGCTCGCGGCTAGATCCTTCACCGTCCGGACTCCAACCACTTCGAAATCTCGCAGCATTGCCCGGCCGATGCCGGCGAGGTCTTTCAATTCACGCGCGGCGGACATGCAGCCAATTTTAGGCGGCATATCTCACCCGCCACGGTTCGATGTGGCGCACGCACTCCTGCGTGCCGTGTCGAGACTCGTCTCGACACATTGTTCGCGTGACAATTGTCTCCCGGAAACGGCGTCCCCATGAGTGGGGACGCGGCACGCAAGAGTGCGCGCGCCACATCGGGCCTGAAGGCGTGATCGATGCGGATTAGATGCGCGCCTCGGCCGCGCCCAAGACGTGGAGCGTGCCCGCGGCTTGCACGAACAACACGACCCGCGTCGGGACTTTCTTTAACTGGACCTGCACATCGTTCTGCAATCCCGATTCGCCCACCACGCCGACTTTCTTAAAAGAGTAAACTACGGCGACATGGTCCAAATTGCGGCCGGAATTCTCGCCGCTCGCAACTTGGGAACTCGCGCGATCTTGCGCCAATACCATATATACGGTCGCGTTCACCTTCGAAGGTCCGACATCGAAGTGGACGTCGGCGTTGTCACCATCTCGTGAAGCGGTCACGGTCACCGGGAGCTTCTGCGCGCGGATCGCATCGCGAATCGCGCTTCCGGCATTTCCCCGATCGCTTCCGACAAAGCCCGTGCTGCCGTCCACCACGAGTTCGGGAGTATACACGCCGCCTCCCGGCAGCCGCGCGGCGTAATCGCGCTGCCTCCGGCTGAATGCCGGAGAAGAATACGGATCGGCCCATCCTAAGTGGTTCCAATAATCCACGTGCTCGCTCAGTACAATCAGATCCGCTCCGGCGATGGGCTGGTCCCGGTCTAATTGCGCGAGTAATTTGTCCGCGGGCGGACAGCTCGAGCAACCTTCCGAAGTAAACAGTTCCAGAAGGACGGGAATGCGCGCCACTGTTTTTTGATTTGCGGAATCGTTGGCGGAAGAAGTCAGGCGCGCCATCAGAAAAGCCGCCGTGAGAAGCGTAAACGGTTTCATTTTCTTTACCTCAAAGCCCTGCATAGTAGTCGTAACCCCGTTCGGCCCAATAATCGCTGGGCCGGGCATCGGTATAGGCGATGGTTCCAATTCGCTTTAAGTTCTTGATCCCGTACTTAACGGGAACGATGAGGCGCAATGGCGCGCCGTGCTCATCTTCGAGGGGCTGGCCGTTCATTTCGTAGCAGAGCAGCGTTTGCGGATGCAACGCGCTCGGCATATCCACGCCGACGTAGTAACCCTTGTCCGGCGTTTGCAGCCCCACATACCGCGCCTTCTCGGAGCCAGGCGCCATCGCGGCCGTGAAATCCGCGAGGCGAACGCCGGCCCATTGCACCACGGTGCTCCACCCTTCGATGCACTTGAATTCGGTGGTGTGACCGGTTTTCGGGAGCTTGCGGATCTCGTCCATCGTAAAAGTACGAGCGGGTGTCTTTTCTCCATAAGGAATTACGGACAACTTCCAGTCGGCGTTTTCGACATTGTCGTCCAGACCCTCGTCGCCATTGGGACGAAGCTTCTCGATTGCCGAGGCCGGAAAGACCGGCGCGAGATGGTTTTCATCGAAGAGCGCCTTACTCGTCAAGCGGCCATTGAATTCGAGGACGCGGCGAAAACGGGATGAGAGCTCACCGGCATCTTCGCCATTGCCGAGCCATTCCCAACCGGCCATTCCGGCGACGGCTCCCGCCCCGAGCGCGAGAAAGCCTCGCCGGCTGCGGGCCGACATCTCCTGCTTCGGCGTCCGCTCAGGCACTGGTGTGCTCCCGTTCCGCTTGTTTCAATTCCCAACCTGTAACCATTCCACGGAAATTGTTGTATCCGGCGCGCATTACTTGCGCAATGTGAATCAGAAAGAAAGCGAGAAAGCCCATCGTGAACAGAAAATGTTCCCATCGCGCCATCGAATAACCGCCAAGCAACGTCGTCAGCCAGTGCAGTTGCACCGGCCGGTAGATTGCCAAACCCGTGAACAGACTGCCGGCGCCCATCAGGATAATTGCCGTGTACGCGATTTTCTGCGCGCCATTATATTTACCTTGCGGGGGACACACCTTGCTCAATCCCAAGTCGTGCAGCGTCACTTGCATGGCCTGCACCAGAGACTTGCGATCCGGCACCACGAGCCGCCACTGACCCGAGATTAGCGTGAAGGCGGCATAAAGCAAGCCGTTGATCGCGAAAAGCCATGCAAAGAGGAAGTGCATCGCCATGCCGTCGGCGAGCTTGTGATCCAGATGCAGCAGCTTGTAAACCCAGGCAGGGAAAAAGTGGAACAGCGTGAAGCTGCCCAAGCCCACGCGGTACACGTCGTTCGACCAGTAGATCAGCAACCCGCTCCAGATCATGAGAAACAGGATGGGAAAATTCACCCAATGGGTCCATCTGGTTAGCAGCAAGTGTTTCTTTTCTAAACGTTCCATCGTTGTCGGGAATGAGTTCGCGCGCGGTCGCGGAAAAGTTACGCGTCGAGTTTTTTGGGATAATCGCGTTTATTCGGTCGACCGCCCGGATGCGCGTAACCTTTCCCTTACTGCTGGCGAATATTCAGTTGGACAGTGTCCATGGACGCTGAACAACTCGAGTCTCTGATGACACGTTACCAGCAATCCGATACATCCGCGGCAGGGGCATTGGTAACGGCGCTTAGCCCCCAGATTTTTCATTTCTTCCTATCCCAAGTGCGCGACCGTTCCCAAGCCGAAGACTTGCTGCAGGATCTCTGGCTGCGCATTCACAAGGCGCGGAATACCTATCGTCCCGGCGAGCCGGTGCTCCCCTGGATTTATGCGATCGCGCGGCGGACGCGCGTGGATCAATATCGCAAGCGGCGGCATATCGCCGAGCACGAAACGCCGGGAGAACGGCTGCCCGAAATGGCCGCTCCCGAAGCTCCGCGCCGCGCGCAGCCTGACATCGCCGAGCTTCTTTCCACTCTTCCACCCGCGCAGCGCGAGGTGATTCTGATGCTCAAAGTTTCCGGACTCAGTTTGGAAGAGGTCGCGCGCGCAACCGGAAAAAGCGTGGGATCCGTCAAACAAAAAGCGCACCGCGGGTATGAGAAACTGCGGCAACTCCTGGCAGTGGGACGATGAGCCGCGACCCGCTCGATCAGCTTTTCCTCGCGCCAACGGACGCGCCGGAGCCGAAGCGCCTGGAACTCATCGAGCGTCTTATAACCGGCTCTCTCCGGCCCGTTAGATCTCTGCCTTCCGACCCGGTTCTGGTGGCCATCTTCGTCACGGTTTTCACGGTGTTCGCGATAGTTGCCACCATGCCGTTCGGTTTTCTTGGATTTCGTGTTTGGGAGCCTCTTCAGCGATTCATGATTTACGGCGTAATCTCCATTTGCGCGTTCTTCCTGGCCACGACGATAGTGGGCCAAATGATTCCAGGATCGAAACGAAAACACGATCCGTGGCGGGTGATCCTCCGGTCGCTTCTATATCTAATTGCGATCACGCTGGTGGTTTTCCAAGACTTCGATCGAACGCGCTTCGTGGAGCGCGGCGTTCCCTGCCTCCGCCTGGGGTCGGTATGCGCGGCGGTCGCCGCGGTATGCGTGTACGCCATTCTCCGCAAGGGGTTCGTCACGTCGATGGTTCAAGCCGGAGCGGTTACGGGCGCGTTCGCCGGTTTAGCCGGAATCGCCGTGCTTGCGCTTCATTGCCCGATTCAAAGCGCGGCGCACGTTCTGACGTGGCATTTGAGCGTGATGTTGTTGGGAGTCGCATGTGGCGCGATTCTCGCCTTCTGTAACCAAAACTTTTTGTTGCCCAATTCGCCATTCCGAAGGACACTGAAATCTTAGGGAGATCCGTTGGAGAGAAATGGGCGCAAAGGTTCCCACATTTTGGAACCCACCGAACGCTGGTCCACGCAGGACGCAAGCGATCTTTATGATGTCGCCAGTTGGGGCAAGGGCTACTTCTCGGTTAACCAGAAGGGTCATATTCTCGTTCATCCGGAGAAGGACGCGCTGCGTTCGATCGATCTAAAACAGCTAGTCGATACACTGATACTGCGCGGCATTTCCCTCCCGATTCTGATCCGGTTCGCCGAAATCCTGAAGCACCGCCTCGGAGAAATTCATTCGGCCTTCGAGACGGCGATGCACGACCATAAATATCAGGGAAGCTACTGCTGCGTTTACCCGATCAAGGTCAACCAGCAGCGGCAGGTCGTCGAAGAGGTTCTTGAATTCGGCAAGCCGTTCAAGTTTGGTCTCGAAGCCGGCTCGAAACCGGAACTGCTGGCGGTGATGGCGCTCGCGGACAATGAAACGCCGATCGTCTGTAACGGTTTCAAAGACGACGAGTACATCGAGATGGCCATGCTCGCCCAGAAGATGGGGCGCCGGATTATTCCCGTAGTCGAGAAGTACACCGAGTTGCACCTGATCGCGAAATACGCCGCGCGCGTGGGCGTGCGACCCACGATTGGAGTCCGCGTAAAACTGGCCAGCCGCGGTTCGGGACGCTGGAAATCCTCGGGCGGATACCGCTCGAAATTCGGCCTCACGACCAGCGAGCTCATGCGCGCCCTGCAGGAGTTGAAGAGTTGGGGCATGGCGGACTGCTTGGGCCTGTTGCATTTCCACCTCGGCAGCCAGATCACCAATATCCGCCAGGTGAAGGGCGCGGTCAACGAAGCCGCGCGCCTCTACGCCGAACTATCGCGCGCGGGCGCCGGCTTGCGCTATTTAGATGTAGGCGGCGGACTCGGCGTCGATTATGACGGTTCGCAAACCGATTTCGAATCGAGCGTGAATTACACGCTACAGGAATACGCCAACGACGTTGTCTATCACATCCAGAACGTGTGTGACGAAACCCAGGTTCCGCATCCGATTATCATCACCGAGAGCGGACGCGCGATAGCCGCATATCACAGCGTGATGGTTTTCAACGTTCTCGGCGTATCCGGATTGGGTGAGGAGGACGTTCCCGCCGAGTTGCCCGCCGACCCCGAGCAGCCGCTATTGGACTTGCAGGAGACTTACCGCTCCATCACCGCGCGCAATCTGCTCGAGAGCTATCACGATGCGCAACAGGCGCTCGACCAGGCGCTCAATCTCTTCAGCCTTGGATATCTGCCGCTGGAGCAGCGATGCCTTGCCGAGAATTTCTATTTCGCCATTTGCCGCCGCGTGCAGAAAATGTCGCGCGAGCTGGAATTTTTCCCGGAAGAACTGGAGGGCCTCGACGCGTCGCTTTCCGACACTTATTTCTGTAACTTCTCGTTGTTCCAAAGCATGCCCGATAGTTGGGCCATCAAGCAGCTCTTCCCCATCATGCCGATCCATCGCCTGGAGGAAAAACCCACCCGGCAAACCGTGCTGGGCGACATCACCTGCGATTCCGACGGCAAGGTGGACCAGTTTATCGACCGGCGCGACGTCAAGCGAACGCTGCCGCTTCACACTTACGACGGATCGAATTACTATCTGGGCGCGTTTCTGGTTGGGGCTTATCAGGAGATTCTGGGCGACATGCATAATCTATTCGGCGACACTAATGCCGTTCACGTGCGCCTGAGCGAAACCGGGGAAGTGATTTTAGACGCGGTAATTAAGGGTGACACCGTTCGCGAAGTGCTGAATTACGTGCAGTTCAAGTCCGAGACCCTGGTTACGCAGCTTCGGCGCGACGTTGAGACTGCCGTGCGCGAGGGCAGGATCGGCTACGAAGAATCCGGCCGGTTGTTACGCTTTTATGAAGAAGGGCTGCACGGCTACACTTACCTCGAAGACGCGCACGAACAGTAGCCGCGCCAATCACATCTCGCACGT
>JALYXS010000682.1 GCA_030946965.1 Acidobacteriota bacterium | reverse complement strand
CTCGGCCGTTCCCGCGTGAAAATGAACCGGAGCGCGATGCTTCAACGGCTTGGCCGAGCGAAGCAGTTCAAGACGGCAATCCAGGTGCTTCGTGGCGTGAAACCGTCCCGGCTCGGACAGCACCATGCCGCGGGCTAATTCGGATGGCTCGATATCGGCAAGGTTCAGCGCGGTTCGCTGCCCGGCTAGCGCGCGGCCGGCGGCGGCCCCGTAAACTTGCACTCCGCGCACGCGCAGCCGGCGCCCCGTGGGATAGACTTCCACCTCCTGCTCTCTCGCGACCGCGCCCGAAATCAACGTCCCCGTGACGACCGTTCCGAAACCTTTCAGCGAAAAAGCGCGGTCGATGGGCAATCGGAAATATCCGCGCGCATCTTTTTCGACGACGTTGGAAGCGGCTTTGGTCAACTCCTCGCGCAACTCGTCGAGACCGAGACCAGTCTTCGAACTAACCGCGATCACGGGGGCTTTCTCGAGGAACGAGCCTGCCACAAACTCGTCCGCTTCAAGCCGCGCGATTTCGAGAAGATCGGAATCGGCGAGGTCCGCTTTCGTCAGCGCAATAAGACCGGAGCGGATCCCGAGCAGGCGGCAGATATCGAAATGCTCGCGCGTTTGCGGCTTGATCGATTCGTCGGCCGCGATGACAAACAGCAAAAGGTCGATGCCGCCGACCCCGGCCAGCATATTCTTCACGAACCGTTCGTGGCCTGGGACATCCACGAAACCGAGGCGGATGGCGGGCGTCAACTGAAGATGTGCGAACCCGATATCGATGGTAATTCCCCGCCGCTTTTCTTCTTCCAGACGGTCGGCGTCGATCCCGGTTAAAGCTTTGACCAATGCGGTCTTGCCATGGTCGATGTGGCCCGCGGTTCCAACGATAATGTCCTTCATGGGGCCGATTCTCATCGTACTACTGGCTGCGTTGGCGCCGGCGCAAGATCCGCGAGACCCGCAGGATCAGGCGGTATTCCGGTCCGGCGTGGCGCTGGTTAGGGTAGATGTGCAGGTGATGGATCGGGAAGGGCGCAACATCGCTGGCCTTACGCAGGCGGATTTTCAAATTTTCGACAATGGCCAGCCGCAAAAGATCGCCTATTTCGCGCGCGAATCGGAGCCGCTCGATTTGCTGCTTTTGCTCGATGTGAGCGGGAGCATGCACCGGTCTTTGGAGCAATTGGCCGTCACGGCGCAGAGCGCGCTGGCTCCGCTGCACTCGGGCGATCGCGCGGGTTTGATGCTGTTTTCGCGCGATGCGAAAGTGATTGAGCCGTTTACGCCGGATTTCGGTAGACTGGCGATGCGGATTCGCGAGGGCGTGCGCGATCAATCGGTCGGGAGCGGAACCGCGATCAACTCGGCGATTGTTTCCGCCGCGCTTTATTTACAGAAGGAGCCGGCGCGGGGAAGGCGCGCTATCCTGATCGTCACCGATAACCAGAGCCTGAATTATCAGGTGCCGGATGAAGAAGTGCTGCGCCAGCTTTTTGCGGCGGACACGGTGCTCAATGGGATGCTAATCGGCAAACAAAAACGGCCAGCGCCGCCCAGGCCTGGAGCTTACGTGAATCCCGACTTCACGCCATCGGATGTGTTCAAGGTATCGGAGCAGAGCGGCGGCGAAGCAATGGAAGCGTCGCGGCCCGGTGAAGCGCTAGGCAGGATGATCGAGCGGATCCGGGCGCGATACGGGATGCAGTACACCGCGCCCGCGTCGCAGTCCGGAGTGTTTCATGAGATTCGCGTGGAGTTGAATCCGCGGGCGCGCAACCAGTACCCGAGTGTGGTGGTTCGCGCGCGTAAAGGGTACTACGCCGCCCAATGATTTTCGTTTTGGGGGCACTGGCCGCGGTGGTGGCGGGGTCCGCGGTTTATGGCGTGTTGGTGCTGGTCGCGGCACGGAATTACATTTGCGAGCCCGGTCCGGGTAAAGCTTCCCTTGGCCTGCCGCGCGATCCTATCTCGGTTTTGAAGCCGCTATTTGGGGCCGATGAGGGGCTTCGCGACAATCTGCGCACTTTTTTTGAACAAGACTATCGCAACTATGAAATTTTGATGGCGGTACCCTCCGAGGCCGCGCCGGAAGCCGAAATCGCGCGCCGGGTCATGCGCGAATTTCCATCCATCCCCGCGAAAATCGTTGTTACGGGCCCCTCCCCCCGGCCCAATGGCAAAGTTTTCGCGCTCGAGCGCCTCCTGCCCGAAGCTCATGCCGGAATATTGGTGATGAGCGATAGCGACATCCGCGTAACGCCTGCCATGTTGGGCGCAATTGCGGCGGAGATGCAGGACCCAGCGGTCGGGCTGATCACCTGCCCTTACCGCGCCATCGCGGGAGCAAGCTTCTGGTCGCGCCTCGAAGCGTCCGGCATGAATTCCGAGTTTCTGGGAGGCGTACTCGTGGCGCGTTTGCTAAACGGCATGGATTTCGCGCTCGGATGCACGATCGCGATTCGCCGGGAGGCCTTGGACCGGATAGGAGGATTCGGCACGCTTCGCGATTACCTCGCCGAGGATTTCATGATGGGCAAGTTGATGGGCGAATCGGGAAAACGCGTGATCCTCTCGTCGTACGTGATCGAGCACCGGATTGGCAGCCAGGCATTTCGCGCGAACATGAACCACCGTTTGCGTTGGGCGCGCAGCACGCGCCGTTCGAGGCCCGCGGGATATGCGGGCGAGATATTCACTCGACCGTTGATACCCGGGTTGATGCTTGCGGCTCTGTTTCCGCGCTGGTGGCCTCTTGCCGCTATCGCGATCCCGCTCCGCCTGGCCGGCGCGGCAGTCTTAGCCGGTTCGATCTTGAAACTTCGCCTCAATGCGGAGTTTTGGCTGCTCATCCCCATCCAGGATCTGGTCAGCTTACTATGCTGGCTTGCCGGTTTTTTCGGGCGCACGATCTTATGGAGAGGACGCCGCCTCGCGATCCAGCCCGATGGAAAATTTACCGAGTACCGCACGTAATAGCGGCCCGCGCCGTAGAACCGGTGAGATTTAATCAGGGAAGCCCACAATGATGAACAGCAACAACGGCAGCACCATTGATTGGACACGGTGCGAACTCATCGAACGCGTGCCCGGCAAGGTATCGGGGCGGCCCGTTGTGCGTGGCACCCGCATTATGCCGGATTCCCCACTCTTTCCGTTGACCAGATTAAGCGCCTCATTGAATTCGCCCACGCTCAAAGTGAGCAACCGCTCCATTGAGAGTCTTGCTGGACGAAAATCTTGACCCTGCCTTGCGGATGCCGTTGGGGCGGCGCGACGTTGTGACCGCCTCCTTTGCAGAGCGGCGGCTCGCGGTTATCGCGCTATCCGCTATTCAACTGCCAATCCTAAAGACCAACTTTTCGGCGATCAAGAAAATTAATCGAGCGCCATCAAGAACACGGGAATCGCCGTATGTCACCGCTTCTCGGTGATAATTACCGGCGCGCGCAGCCGGAAGC
>JALYXS010000634.1 GCA_030946965.1 Acidobacteriota bacterium | reverse complement strand
CGCGCCTTTCCGGGAACGCGGCAATAAAAGGCAGGCTGAAGAGCGCGCCTATATAAAACCGCCAGTACACTTGAGCATTCGCGAGCACGGAGAGCACGGGCCGCGCGCGAGCCGTTTCGTAGTCGTGCATTTCGGACAAGTAGAAATCGCGCAGCACTGCGTAATCCCAACGCGGGGGCACGGACCGCGGAGCCAGAAAAGTGAAATGTGGCGCCATGGCGGTTGTTTCGCGGTAAAGAATATACGGGGGCAGCAATGGGTGGCCCGTTATCCTGAAGGAGTAATAACCAATGAACGCGATGGTAAGTAACAGGATCGCTATTGCCGGCCAGGAAATTGCGATCCGCCGAAACTGATAGAGCGCGAAGCACGCCGCGAGGGCGGTGAAGACCGCACCTTCGAAGGGCCGGCTGTTGGCCAGAATGGCAATGCCGGTTCCGAGTAAGATTGAGGCTGTCGGCGGCCGCCGCTCCGCGAGTCGCGGTATTGCTCCCAGAATCAGCGCGCCGCCACACGCGGCCACGGCTCCGCCCCAATAACTATTTACCCAATAACTGAAGATATCCAGGCGCACGATCAGGAGACCGGTACCCACCAAAGCCCAGCCCGGGCTGACCCAGCCCTGTAACATCCAGCAGACGCTTGCGGTCATCAGGGCGATACTCAGCAGCACTCCGGCCCAGGCGTACCCGGTTGCCAGCCAGCCTATCGCTAATACGAACCCTTGCGCGGGCGGATAGATACTCGCATGGGACGGGCGCACCAAAATGTGGAGACTCTCGAAAAAATCGGGGATCGGCGGCGCCCGATTCGCAAGCCGTCCGTGCGCGAAGGTATCCGCGGCTAACAAATAGCTGAACTCATCGTGAGCTTGTGGAACCGGGACCGGCAGAACCGGGAGCAGCGCCAGCCGGATTGCCACGGGTAGCAACGCGGCGGCGGCAATCGCGAGCCGCCTCCGGTGGGCGATGGATCGAGCGGCGGTTTCAAGCCGCTCGAATGCGGATGAAGCAAGCCACCCGGCAATGCCTGCCGCTAGAAGCAGCACTATCGAAACGATAGGTTCGCCGGGCAATCATCGAGTATAAACGCGCCCTCATCGAGAGTGTTAGTCTCGAATATGTCTCGCCCGGAATTCAAGGTGAGGAGAAAGGGACGCCATGAAAGCGAAGAAAGCGATTAAGCGATTGGACAAAGTTGAGGCGATTCTGTCGGATGTGATCGGCCAGTACGCCGCGGATGAAAAGGAAACACTGGAATTTTTGGATACGGCGCGGAGTTCTGTCGCTCATGCCAAAGCGGGAGTGAGTAAAGGGCTCAAACCGGCGCATCGGAAGGCCTCTTCGAAGAAAAACTCTTCCCCGGCCGCTTCCAGCACAAAGCGAAAGAGCGTCAGCGCCGAGACCAGGAAGGCTCCGGCCAGTACAAAAACAGCTTCAGCGATGTGAGAGCGTTAGACGGCGCGGTAGGGGCGGCGCGGTCTCGGTCCAGATGTATCACTCGATCCACAATTGGATCGAGACGCGCGCTTAACACGCAATCAGGGCCTCGCTACAAAGTCCTGCATCACCGCTTTCCTTAGCAGCGCCGCCGGAAGCAATCCTTGCGACAGAATGAAATCGTGAAATCGCTGGGCGTTAAACTTTTCGCCCAGCGCTTTCTCCGCGTCCGACCGGATCTCGCGCAATCTGGTATACCCATCGAAGTACGAAACGGCCTGTCCGGGGGCGCGGAAGGTGTAGCGGTCCACTTCCTCGGTCGCGAATGCCTCTGAGCAGACTACGTCCTTTTGCAATAGGTGGAGCGCTTGTGCCGGGGTAACTTTCCCCTGCTGCAATTCGGGATCGAGGAACGCCCGCGCGGCGCGCAGCAACCTCAATTGCAGCGAGATCAGTTTCCCCTCGTCCGGCATATAGGGCAGCATGAACCATTCCGCGTAAAGACCCCAACCTTCCACATTGGTGCTGTTGAACGCGAAGACTGCTCTCGGCCGCGAAACGCCGCGCTCCACCATGGCCGCGAATTGCAGCTCGTGCCCGGGGCGCGCCTCATGGGAAGTCAGAGTCCAGGACGCGGCGGCAAACGTGAAATCGTCGTACTGGAGCGCCTTGCCTCCTTCGCCGCTGGTGCCGAGCGGAAGCACGAACTGGCCGCGCTCGCCGTGATTATCGATCAGAGGGGGCGGGACCATGTGCGGCGCGGGCTGTTGAGCCGTCTCGGCCGCGGTCGCGAGACGAATAATCGCCGGACGCGCGGGCAGCGTCACCAAATGCTCCCGCCGGATAATCTCCTCGATCTCGCTCAGGCGCTTTCGATAATGCGGTAGAATTTCGTCTCCCGCCAACTGCTCTTTCTTAAGCGCGTTAATAACGTCGCGGTAATCCGTCCCCGGCAAATTGCGCGCCTTCGCGACGCGGGCGGCAACCTTCTGCATTTCGCCCTGAATTTCCGTGAAGCTCTCGTGCGCGAGACGGGTCAACTCGGCGGGCGTATAGTCAACGCCGTAATCTTCGAGCGCGAGAGTGTAGAGTTCCGGTGGCAGCCGGAAATCGGAGCGAGACTTGGGCAACACTTCCTTGCGAACGAACTCGTCGTAAGAGACAAGCTGTTCTTTCAATTTCGAGTAGGCTTCCTGGTAGTCTTGAACCTTGAATTTCTCGAGCAACAAACCGATTCCCGTGACGAACGCGCTCGTGTCGGCCAGATCTTTTTCGACTTCGATCTTCGACGGCCCCACCAAGCCGGGAGTTTTCAGCTTCTCCTCAAAGCGCTGCCGCGCCAGGGTTGCGAGGGGCGTGTAGCCCGGCTCAAGACCGGTGTAGCGCCGCAGCCGGGCCAGCGCCGCGGCACGGCGTTCGGGTGCGACTTGCTCGTCGAGCAGGCTCTTCATGCCGAAGAAAACGATGCGGGCGACCTTCGGATACGGCAGGAGTAAACGTTCCTCAACAGCGGCAGACCGCCGCTGACGATCGGCCGCTGCGAGGAGAATTTGCAAATCCTGCTGAATCGAGGGATCGTGCTCCGTCGACAGGCGGCTTTCTAAAGTTTCGCGCGCGGCCGCAAGATCCGCGCGCAGATGTTGCTCCCGATCCGCCGTCAGGATCGTGATCTTGTCGTCAAGCCCGCGAACGCCAAGCGATCCCGCGCGTTCGGGTGAATAGCGCGCGATGATGTCGAGGAGGACTTGCGCGTTCCGATTACTCTTCGAAACCCACGCCGGTGGAGTTTGCGCGACCGCGAGGCCCGCTAGAAAAACGATTAGGACAAAACGCATGGGATGTGGGGTTGAAGCCGGGCTTTGACCGAGTTTTGCGCGATGCCGGAGTGCCCGAGTCCAGACGCAATTGTCCCATGAACGAGCCTTGAACATTCTACGAAAAAGTTGTTCGGGCGCACGACCTGCTTGCTTGATGTTCCCCGGAATTCGTCCACCCGATCCACTGAGATACACTGAATCCCGTCGAGTGCTCGAACTCAAAAATATTCAGAAGCGTTACGGTGGGGTAACCGCCCTGCGCGACGGGAATCTCGCAGTCGCTTCCGGTGAAGTGCTCCTGCTTTTGGGCGAAAACGGCGCGGGCAAATCCACGCTGATGAAGATCGTCGCGGGTTTGGTCGAGCGCGATGGCGGACAAATGCTTTGGCGCGGCAAGGAAGTGCACTTGAGCACTCCGGCCCAGGCGCAAGCTATTGGTGTCGCGATGGTGCATCAGGAATCGCTGCTGGCTCCTCAGCTCTCGGTGGCCGAAAACATTTTTCTCGGCCGGGAAGAGCGTCTTCCGTTCGGATGGGTTCCCCGCCGCCGGATGGTCGAACGCGCGCGGCGACTCATCGAGGAGCACCGCTTCCCGCTGCAAGCCGATTGGCGCGTCGAGCGTTTGAGCCCCGCCGGGAAGCAGCTCGTCGAAATCTGCCGAGCGATCGAGCACGGCTCCAGCCTGCTGATTTTCGACGAGCCCACGTCCTCGCTCTCCGGCGCGGAGACCATCGAAGTCTTCCGCATCGTCCGAACTTTGCGAGAGCGGGGCATGGGCGTGATTTACATCACGCACCGTCTCGAAGAGTTACGCGCCGTGGGCGACTCCGTCACAATTTTGCGCGATGGCGAGACCGTGCATCAAGGTCCGCTCGCCGAATTGACGACGCTCCGCATCATCACCTACATGGTGGGCCGCGAAGTAGCGTCGATCTACCAACGCGAACCTCTGCCGGCGGGCGAACCGCTCCTTCAGGTGGAACATCTTTCGACGAAGGGCAAGCTGAACGACATCTCGTTCACGCTGCGAGCCGGTGAGATCGTCGGGATGGCCGGGTTAATCGGCGCGGGGCGAACAGAACTCTGCCGCGCGATTTTCGGCGCCGATCCGTATGATGAAGGAACCATTTCCGTGGCGGGTGAAGTCGTGGACATAAAGTCGCCGCGCGAGGCGGTCAAAGCCGGGATCGCTTTGGTGACCGAAGATCGTCAGCAAACCGGTCTCGCTTTGCGGCTTCCGATTTCACTCAACGTGACGCTCGCCAACGTGGAAGCGATTAGCCATGCGGGCGTGTTGGATCTTCCGGCCCAAACTCGAGTCACGGCCGATTACACCGCGAAGCTGCGCATCCGCGCCGATTCGGGCAAGCAGCTCGCGGGCCGATTGAGCGGGGGAAATCAGCAGAAGGTCGTAATCGCGAAGTGGCTGTTCCGAGGCTCCCGAGTATTTTTGTTCGATGAACCCACGCGCGGGATCGATGTAGGCGCGAAGGTGGAGGTGTTCGAGTTGATGAGCGAACTGGCGCGATCCGGGGCCGCGGTGTTGATGGTCAGCTCGGAAATGGCGGAGTTGATTCAAGTCGCGGATCGAATCCTGGTCATGCGCCAAGGCCGCATTGGCGGAGAACTTCCCGGACGCACAACCCAGGAAGAGATCATGAGTCTTGCGGCGCTCGACCAAGACCACGATCCACCGCACACTGTATGAAACGCATTCCGCTGCTGCAAAAGCTCCTCCCATTCCTGAGCCTCATCGTGCTGTTTGCCGGTCTCGCCATCGCTTCGCCGCACTTCCTCACCAACACGAACCTTTCGAGCGTCGTGCGCCAGACGGCGGTGATCAACATCATGGCGCTCGGCATGACCATCATCATCATCTCCGGCGGCATCGACCTTTCGGTCGGCGCGATCCTCGCCATGGGCGGCCTTCTCGGAACGATGGCGATGG
>JALYXS010000618.1 GCA_030946965.1 Acidobacteriota bacterium | reverse complement strand
CGGAGCGCTTATTATCGCCGCCGAAAACGATGTCCGAGACAATTTCGTACTTGCCGCGCGGATTGCCATCCGCATCGAGCTCCTGAATCTTGACCGATTGCCGGTAAGTGTAGTTCTCGCGAGCTTTTTGGAAGGCCGCTTCCTTGGCGGCGAACTTCTTGATGATCTCGTTCGGATCGGGCTCCTTGGCATTGTCTGCCAACGCGGGTACAAGACCCAGCAGCGTTCCTAGCAGCGCTCCTGGCAACAAGCAAAAGGCAAATCGGCGCATGGTTCCTCGCTTCAAAAGACGTAATTGCTATCCGAGCAGTTTCTTTGCAATTGTAACCAATTGGATGTTGCTTGTGCCTTCGTAGATACGCCCGATCTTGGCGTCCCGGTAGAGCTTTTCAACCGGGTAATCCTTTGTAATCCCCACTCCGCCGAATATCTCGATCGCCTCCGACGCGATCCGCTCCGCGATTTGCGAACTGAAATATTTCGCCATGGCTGCCTCCGTCACGAAGGGCAGGCCGGCGTCGCGTAACCGCGCGGCGTTGTAGACCAGCAGACGGGCCGCTTCGAGTTCCACCGCCATTTTGGCGATCTGGAACCGGACACCCTGGAATTCGCCGATAGCCTTGCCGAACTGCTTGCGCAGCTTGGCGTAGCCGATGGCGTGATCGAGAGCGCCGCGCGCGAGCCCGATCATCTGCGCTCCAATGGCAATGCGCCCCTCGTTCAACGTCTCGATGGCGATTTTGTAGCCTTGGCCAACCTCGCCCATGACGTTTTCCCGCGGAACGCGGCAATTGTCGAAGACTAGTTCGCAGGTGGAGGAAGCCCGCAGTCCGAGCTTGTCTTCTTTTTTACCAATCTGGAAGCCCGGCAAACCGCGCTCGATCAGGAAAGCCGTGATGCCGCGATATCCCGCCTGCGGATTTGCGTTTGCGAAGACGAGAAATAGCCCCGATTCCGCCGCGTTCGTGATCCAAAATTTGCGTCCGGTAAGCAGGTAAGAATCGCCGTCCATGACAGCTTGCGTCGTGAGCGCGAAAGCGTCGGACCCCGATCCCGCTTCCGAAAGCGCGTAGGAGGCGACGCAGTCCAAAGCCAGCCGGGGCAGATATTTTCGCTTCTGTTCGGGATTCGCCCAGCGCAGGATCGCGTTGTTCACGATAGTGTTCTGAACGTCCACAATCACGCCGGCCGACGGATCCACCGCCGAGAGTTCTTCCACCGCCAGAACGCACTGGAAGAAGCTTCCCCCTTGGCCGCCATACTCTTCCGGGATCTCAATGCCCATAAGCCCTAATTCGAAAAATTGCCGGACGATGTCCGGACGAAAAACCGCCGCCTCGTCCATCGCGCGCGCATGCGGAGCGATCTGCTCGCGCGCAAACCGCCGCACGGTGGAGCGAAACAGCTCTTCTTCTTCGCTCAGGTGAGTAAGCGGCATCGGTTCCTGCCTAAACCACGCTTTCCAATTCCTTCCACGGCCGCCCTTGCGACTCCGCGACGGCCGCATACGTAATGTGCCCTCGATACGTGTTCACGCCTTCCCGCAGGCCTTTGTGCTCGCCGCACGCCCGCTCCAGGCCCTTGTTCGCGAGCTCCAGCAAATACGGAAACGTCGCATTTGTCAGGGCGAAGGTGGAGGTGTGAGGAACCGCCGCCGGCATATTCGAAACGCAATAATGTAGCACACTGTCGACGAAGTAAACCGGCTCGGTATGCGTCGTCGCGTGCGACGTTTCGAAACAGCCTCCCTGGTCGATCGCGACATCCACCACCACCGAGCCGCGTTTCATGTTTGCGATCATTTGCCGCCGTACCAATTTCGGCGCCGAAGCCCCTGGAATCAGTACCGCGCCGACCACCAGATCCGAATGCCGCAACGTTTCGCCGATCGTCCAAACGTTCGATGCAAGCGTCACCAATTGCCCGCTAAAGATGTCGTCGAGTTCGCGCAGCCGGTTCAAGTTACGGTCGATAATGGTCACATGGGCGCCCATTCCCAGGGCCATTTTGGCCGCATTGGTGCCCACCACGCCGCCGCCTAAGATCGCGACATTGGAAGGCGCTACTCCGGGAACGCCGCCCAGCAGCACCCCGCGCCCGCCATTCGGCGCTTCCAGATATTGCGCGCCAACCTGCACCGACATGCGTCCCGCTACCTCGCTCATAGGGGTGAGCAGGGGAAGGGAACCGTCCGGCTCGACAATCGTCTCGTAGGCCACGCCGTTGGTGCCCGATTCGATTAGCCGGTTGGTCAACTCCGGCAACGGAGCAAGATGTAAATAAGTGAAGAGCGTGAGATTCGGACGGAGATGGGCGTATTCCGAAGTCTGCGGCTCTTTCACCTTGACGATCAGATCGGCCTTCTTCCAAACCTCGGCCGCGGTCTGGACGATTTCCGCCCCGGCCTGCATGTACTCGCGGTCGGCGATCGCGCTCCCTTCGCCGGCATGTGTCTCGATCAGCACTTCATGCCCAGCCTCGCGCAAAGCGATCACCCCGCTCGGGACCAGAGAAACGCGCGCCTCGTGGTCCTTGACTTCCTTCGGAACTCCGATAATCATGGTGCTTCCATGTTGCCATGATCGGTTATGCCGCTATAACTTCCACCGGCAAGTTGCGAATTTTCAGCCACCGCCGCTAAAATCAAGAGTTCATAGAGTCTCTGGAGGATTCATGGCAGCAGTTGAGCAAAAGGTAAAGCAGATCATCGTCGAGCAGCTTGGGGTGGACGAAAGCCAAGTCGACAATAATGCGTCGTTCGTCGACGATCTGGGGGCGGATTCGCTCGATATCGTCGAACTCGTGATGGCTTTCGAAGAAGCCTTCGAGCTTGAGATTCCCGACGAGGACGCGGAAAAGATCGCCACCGTCAAAGACGCGGTCGATTACATTCAAGCCAAGACCGACAAGAAATAGGCGCGGTTCTCGCGGCCGTTGCATCAACGTGTGTGCATTTACGCGTGAAGGAGATCGGGTATTTCTCGCAGAGTCGTCGTAACGGGTATCGGATTGGTGACTGCCATCGGCACCGGCACGGAAGAGTGCTGGCAGGCGATCCTGAAGGGCAAGAACGGTATTGAGCGCATCACGCAATTCGACGCTTCCGCTTTTTCCTGTCAGATCGCCGGCGAAGTCAAGAACTTCGATCCCGGCAGGTACATCGAAAAGAAAGAAATCAAAAAAATGGGGCGGTTTATTCAGTTCGCGATCGCGGCGACTGAGTATGCCCTGGCCGATTCCGGCTTTCGCGTAACGCCCGCAACCGAAGAGATGGTGGGCGTGTATATCGGGAGCGGCATCGGCGGTTTCGACGTGATCGAGCGCGAACATCGCAATTACCTGGAGCACGGGCCGCGGCGCATCTCTCCATTCTTCATTCCGGCCACAATTGTCAATCTAGCCTCCGGCTATGTTTCGATTCGTACCGGCGCGAAGGGACCGAATTCCGCGACGGCGACGGCCTGCACCACCAGCGCTCACGCGGTTGGCGACTCGTTCAAAATCATTCAACGCGGCGACGCGGACGCGATGATTTGCGGCGGCGCGGAGGCATGCATCACGCCCATGGGGATCGGTGGATTCGCCGCCATGCGCGCGCTTTCGACGCGCAACGACCAGCCGGAACATGCCTCGCGGCCATTCGACCGGGACCGCGACGGCTTTGTCGTGGGCGAAGGAGCGGGCATCGTAATCCTGGAAGAATTGGAATTCGCGAAGGCGCGCGGGGCTCGCATTCTGGCCGAGATGGCCGGCTACGGGATGAGCGCGGATGCATTCCACGTGACATCGCCGCCCGAGGATGGCGACGGCGCTTTCCGCGTGATGCGCAACTCACTGCGCGATGCGAAGATCGGGCCGGAGCGGATCGATTACATCAACGCGCACGGCACGTCGACGCCGCTGGGCGATCGAATTGAAACCATTGCGATCAAGCGTTGTTTCGGCGAATTCGCGCCTCGGATCGCGGTCAGCTCGACGAAATCGATGACCGGCCACCTATTGGGCGGCGCGGGCGCGTTGGAAGCGGGAATAACGGTGCTGGCGATTCGCGATCAAATCGCGCCTCCAACCACGAATTACGAAAACCCCGATCCGGATTGCGATTTGGATTACGTGCCCAATCGAGCCCGCCCCTGCAAGATCGATTACGCTCTATCGAATTCGTTTGGTTTCGGCGGCACCAACGGCGCGCTGGTTTTCAAGCGCTATACGGACTGAAGCAAGACGGATCAAACCACTCATGAAGATTATCGTTGCGATCAAGCAAGTGCCCGCGCGCGATTCCCTGCTGCGAGTGAATCCGCCGGCAACATGGATTCAGGATTCCGATCTTTCATACGAGATCAACGAGCCGGACGCCTACGCGCTCGAAGAAGGGCTGCAGCTCAAAGAGAAATGGGGCGGGGAAGTGGTGGCGCTTTGCGCGGGTCCGGCGCGCGCCGCTCAGACCATTCGCGAGGCGCTCGCAAAAGGCGCCGACCGGGCCATCCACATTGAAGAAGACAGTTTTGCGGAGCCGGATCCGCTAGGCGCGGCGCGGCTCATGGCCCAAGCGCTCGAAGTCGAGAAGCCGGACCTGATCTTGACCGGCTTGCAATCGGACGATCTCGGCTACGGGCAAACCGGCGTAATCTTGGCGGAACTGATGGGGCTGCCCCACGCGACGATTATCATGAATGTCGAAGTGCGCGGCGGGAGCATCCAGGTCAAGAGGGAGTTGGAGGACGGCTGGTTTCAGCATGTCGAAATTCCGCTGCCCGCGCTGCTCACGATGCAATCCGGCAGCAACAAATTGCGCTATGCCACGCTGATGGGCATCAAGAAAGCAAAGACGAAAGAGATCAAGCGGCTGACGGCTTCGGAGCTTGGAAAGACTTCCACGCAGCGCACGATTAAGTTCGAGCGCATCTACCTTCCCGAGCGCACGAAACGTTCCCAAATTTTCGATGGGCCGCCGAAAGAGGCCGCCGCGAAATTGGTGGAGAAATTGAGATTCGAGGCGCGCATCCTATGAGCGTTCTTGTCGTAATGGAGCGCCTGGCGCACGAGCGCGGCGGCGGCTGGAACATGATGTCGCTCGAGACGCTGGCCGCCGCCCAGCACTTTGCCGCGCGGTTGCAGGTTCCCGTATATGCGGCAGTGTTGGGCCACAACGTCGAATCGCTTGCGGCCAGCTTGAAAGACAAGAAGCTCGACAAAATCTACGCCGTCGAGCACGAGCTGTTGAAGGATTATACTCCCGACGCGTATAGCCTCGCCTTACAACAATTGATCGCGGCGCACAGCCCGAAACTGGTTGTTTTCCCGCACACCTATCAGGTTCGCGACTTCGCCCCTAAACTCGCGACGGCGTTGAATCGGGTGTTGGTGAGCGACGTGGTCGCGGACCGCATCGAGAACGGCAGGATCGTTTTGGTACGGCAGCTTTTTCAGGGCAAAATCAACGTCGACATCAGCTTTCAAGGCGATTCGCCCTGGTTCTGCTCCCTGCAGGCGGGCGCTTACCGGGCCGATAGCGCTGTCGAGGGAGGGGCCGAAGTGGAATCCTTCACGCCGGAAATTTCGGCCGCGCGGATCCGCGCTAAACCGCAAGAGCTGTTTCGCGAATCGCGGCGCGCCGTCGATCTGGGCGCGGCGGAAATTATCGTTTCGGTCGGGCGCGGGATCAAGGAAGCCGAAAATATTTCTATAGTTCAGAAACTTGCCGACGCGCTTGGCGCGGAGCTCGCGGCATCGCGGCCGATCTGTGATAGCGGATGGCTGCCCATGGAGCGCCAAGTGGGAAGCTCGGGTCAAACGGTCGCGCCGAAAATGTATTTGGCGGTGGGCATTTCCGGCGCGATTCAGCATCTTGTGGGGATGAAGGGATCGAAAACCGTGGTCGCGATTAACAAAGATCCCGAGGCGCCAATATTCGAAATTGCGGATTACGGGATCGTGGGAGATCTCTTTCAGGTGATCCCGGCGTTAATTGAGGAGATCAAGAAGGCGAAAGGGTAAATCCGGCGGCTATCCGAAAGGTGTTCGCGTGAGCTTCCACGGTCGGCTCAATCGGGTCGGAGTATCCGCCTCCCAAAGTAATCACGACCGGAATCGCGCTTTTCTTGCAGCGCGCGAGCACCATCCGGTCACGTTCCATCAAGCCTGCGTGAGTGAGCGACAATCGCCCAAGTTTATCGGTGGCAAGCCCGTCCACCCCGGATTGGTAGAAGATAATCTCGGGCGAGAACCGAAACACTTCAGGCAGCAGGCGCTCCAGCGCGGCGAGGTACGCCGCATCACCTGTCCCGTCGGGAAGATCCACGTCGATCCGGCTTCGCTGTTTTCGGAAGGGAAAATTGTGCGCGCCATGCACGGATACAGTCAATACGTCTTGATCGTCCTGAAAGATCAGCGCAGTGCCATCGCCCTGGTGAACGTCCAGATCCAGCACCGCCGCCTTCCGGATTTGGTTTGCGGCTCGAAGGGAATGTATCGCCACCGCGATATCGTTAAACACGCAAAAACCCGAGCCCTCGGTGCGAAAAGCATGGTGCGTTCCGCCCGCGAGCGTTCCGCCAATCCCGGTTTTCCATGCCTCTTCCGTCGCGCTCAGCGTCCCGCCAACCGACGCCAGCGTCCGTTTCACCAGCTCTTCAGACCATGGGAATCCGATGCGCCGCATCACTTGCCGGTCGAGCGTACCGGTCAAGAAGCCATCGACGTAGACCGGATCGTGAACCAGCGAGATCACAGCCTTGCCTGCCATCGGGGCGGGTTCGAATCGGAACGCCTTATCCGCGCTCAGGGCCTCCCGCAACAGGCGATATTTCGCGATGGGAAACTTATGTCCCGGCGGAAGGGGAAGGGTGTAGTGATCGGTGTAGTAGAGCGTCAATGGTTACACTCGGCGGAGCGGATGATTCGACAATCTCATCCTCTTTCAAGACGTCACATCCTTCAACTCGGCGCTCCAATTTCGGCGGGATTCGGGTGTGTCCGGACGAAAGCCGAACCTGTCACTTTTGCAAATGATTTGGGGTATGTCTCAACGGGAGCGGCCAGCGCGTAAACCTGTCGCCATGCCCCAACGTAGCGCAATACATTTTCATAACGCTCAAACTCGAGAAAAGCGAGAAGTTGCCGGGCCATCGGGAGGCTCTTCCGGGTGGCCGACAAATAAGAACAATGGCGTAGCGGCTGCGTTACTAATTGCCGCAAACGACGAAACTGGTGATGCGCTGAAGAAATACAGATTCAAAGCGAAGATCGAGGCAGGCGATGGTGGAGGAGCTTATGTGCTCTTTCCATATGACATCGAAAAAGAATTCGCTACTAAGGGGAAGGTGCCTGTAAACGCTACTTTCGATGGTGTGCCGTATACGGGCTCTCTCATAAGTATGGTCATCCCCTACACATGCTGCCTATCCTCAAATCGATAGGCGAGCAGACTGGGAAAGGCCCGGGCGATACGGTCCATGTCGCGCTTTGGAAGGATGATGGGCTGAGAACGCTCGAAGTGCCTGCTCAGTTCAAAGACGCCATGAAGAAGGAAGGCGTGATCCCGCTTTTCGACCTCTTAAGTTACACTCATCGCAAGGAATACTGCCGCTGGATTACCAAAGCCAAGAAGAAACGCGGCTGCAGAGATTGGAGAAAGCCGTTGAGATGCTCAAGAAAGGAGTACGCACTCCTGGGTAGAACCGGTTCACGCTGGAATCCGCGAAGCGCGCCATTCACAGCTACGGAATTGGTTCGGATAACGGGCTGCTCGGAAAGAGCGGCTTCCCCCAGACCTCGGTACGCCAAATAAC
>JALYXS010000614.1 GCA_030946965.1 Acidobacteriota bacterium | reverse complement strand
TTATAAAGTACGGCTCGCCGTGTCATCGTTTGTGGTAAGTAGACGTATTGTATCCGCAAGTAGACGGTTTGCTCATTACGGAGGAGGTCAGCAAAGCGAGGTGATCGGCCTGTCTCTGAGCGATAGCGATGATTTCAGCTACTTCTTCGAAAGCCACATCTCCGTCGCCATGCACAAAAATTACCCGCTCCGCTCTGGTTTTGAAGATTTTCCTTAAGGCGGGTTTCTAACACGCCGGTGCCCAAACGCTCTGCATTTAGCTGTATTATTCTGTTCTTCTTAACAGTTGCAACGACGGTTCGAACATTGTCACGGCACGATTTTCATCGATAGGCAACGCGATATCCCCGACCAATACCTTCGAAGATTCTGGCAGGGAAGCCAAAGAGGAAAGTATCGGGAACAGACCAGCCACGGATCCTGAGATTCCGGATGCAAGTGGATAAGCGGCCACTGGAACGTTAGACACCGTCCGCCGCTAAGAGTTCCGGGCGGGAAGTTCAACCCTTAAATAACATGCGGACGCCCATGACGAGCAGGAACACGGCGTATACGCGCCGGGCGATGTCAGGCTGCATTGAGAGCAAAATCTTGGCGCCGAAGTACGTGCCGATCAGCAGTCCCACGGCCACGATCAGCGCGGCTTTGACGTTTACGTTGCCGGTGCGGTAATACTCAAGCGCGCCCAGCAAGCCGACCGGAAGAACGAGCGTGCTCAGTGAAGTTCCAATTGCCTCGGACTGGCTCAGCTTGGCGGCATAAATCAGTCCGGGAACGATCACGAGGCCGCCGCCAATCCCGAACATTCCCGCCAGTAAACCCGCGACCAAACCGATCGCGATTAGCGCGACGTAAGCCATGGATCCATGGTACGGCTCCTTGCGGCTAGACGAAAGCAGCACGCCCGTGGTCCGCAACCGTTATAATTAGACCCATGAAAAAAATGCGCTGGCTCGTACTTACCGCTGCCTTGGCGTGCGCCTATGCACAGGAACCCATGTCCACCACCTTGAAGGTCGGCGACATGGCGCCCGAATTTACGCTGCCCTCCACAACGGGCAAGCCCGTGAAGCTGTCCGATTTCCGGGGCAAGAAAAATGTCGTGCTTGCCTTCTTCCCCGCCGCTTTTACCGGTGGTTGAACCAAGGAAATGCAGGCCTACCAGTTAGGTGGGGCCAAATTCGACGCGGCCGACACACAGGTGTTCGCCATCAGTGAAGACAATGTCCCTTCGCAGAAGGAATTTGCCAAGCAGTTGAACCTGAGTTTCCCGCTGTTGAGCGATTTTGCGGATCGAAAAGTTGCGACGGAGTACGGCGTTCTCATTCCCGGAAAAGGAATGGCGAATCGCGTTACATTCGTGCTCGACAAAGACGGCAAAATCACTTACATGGAAAAAGGAAAGCTGGATACCGAGGGCTCGGGCGATGCGTGCAGCCGGTTAGCGCATAAGACAACGGCGGGAATCGGCCTCAACGGGAACGATTTAAGGGGCGTGGTCAGATAATCAACGCCCTGGCAGAAACCGCCTGATTCCATAATCGTAAGCCGCGCTGCCGAGGATTCCACCCAGGATCGGCCCTACAATGGGAATCCAAAAAACGCGGCTTCCATCCGTTAAGCCGTTGTTCTTGAATCCGGCCACGACCGTGAATAACCGGGGCCCGAAGTCGCGCGCCGGATTAATCGCATAGCCGTGGATGCCGCCAAACGACATTCCGATCGCCACAACGACAAGACCGATCATTAGCGCGCCCATGTTGGCGCCAGGCGGCTGATTACGCTCGTCGGTAATTGCGAGGATCATCATCAGTAACAACGCCGTCCCAATGGTCTGATCGAGCAAGCCTGAAAACGGGACCTGCGGGAAAGTTGGAAAAGTCGTGAACACGCCGGCCGTGTGATCGAGTTGCGGATCTGCCGCCTGGAATGCAGGCAGGTAATTCCAATAGACCAGTGCCGCCGCGAAAAAAGCGCCAAGCACCTGGACAACGATGAACGGCGCGACTTTGCGCCACGGGAAGTCGCGATAAATCGCCAGCGCGATGGTTACCGCGGGGTTCAAATGCGCTCCCGAGATGCGCCCCGCGAGGTAGATGCCCATCGTCACCGCCAAGCCCCACCCGATTGTGATGTTGGTAAAACCGCCATGCACCACCTCACCCGGTACCGCGTTTCCGAATAGGACCACCATCGCAACCACTCCGTTGCCGAAGAGAATCAAAACGAACGTGCCAATAAATTCGGCGAAGAGTTCAGCGGTAAGTTCAGGCATAGCTTCGGGATTGTATCACTGCGCGCCCGCCCGCTTGCCGCGCCATCTACACTACAATCAGATCAGATCCCATGGCCGCAGTACTAAGAAACGGATCGCCTGAATCCAAAGGCGCCAAGCCGAAGGCCGTCCGCCTCACTCGACAGCGGCAGATTTTGCTCGAGTTGATCGATAAGACCGGCCAGCATCTCGATGCCGAACGTCTTTTTCAGATGGCGAAAGAAAAAGACGTTAAGCTGAACCGGGTCACGGTCTATCGCACGCTAAAACTGCTAAAGGAAGGCGGTCTCGTCGATGAGCTTGACCTGATGCACCACAGCGGCGACCAACATTACTACGAGACGCGCCGCAAACCAGAGCACGCCCACGTGATCTGCCTTCGATGCGGCAAAGTCGAAGAGTTCTTTGGCGATCCCTTGCAGCGCCTGCGGAAACAGATCGAGGCGCATTTCGGTTTCAAGATTGTTCTTGCCCGCACCGAAGTTGGCGGATATTGTTCGCACTGCCAATCGTTGCGCGCGGCGGAAATGGAGTCCTCGGCCACCCAGCAGGCGGCTGTCCCACGGGCGAAACGCACGGCCTGATGCAACCGGCATCGCTGATCGTGGTCGATCCCAGCGGACACCGCACGCGTGTCGCTTTAACGCCCACGCCGTTTCGTATTGGCCGCCAGGCGGACAATCACCTGATCGTCCGCGACAGCCGCACCTCGCGCAATCACGCGCAGATCGTTTGCGAGAACGGCCATTATGTTCTCGAAGACAACGATAGCCGCCATGGACTATTGGTAAACGGGAACCGGGTTTCGCGCCACGAATTGCAGAACTCGGACCGCGTCGAGTTCGGAGTTCCAGATTCGTACCAACTTGTCTTCGCGACCGATGGCGCGGAGTTGAGCCGCTTGATGGATCATTTCCCGACGCCCGAAAAGACGGCGGACGCGCCTGGAGTGAAAACGGAAACGCAGGGATTGCGAGGCGGACTCCCAGGCAAGCCCGGCGGCAATCTGGCCAAGCTTCGGGCGGTCCTCGAAGTGGCGCGCACGCTCCAGACTTCGTTCTCGGTACAGGATGTGTTGAACTCCGTCGTGGACGCGGCGCTGGCGGTAAGCGGCGCCGAGCGCGGCTTCCTCTTGCTGCGCCAGGGCAGTGAACTCGAGATGCGTTGCGCGCGGGACCGCAATGGCGGCCCGTTGCGCGAAAGCGATCTGCGGGTGCCCCGCAGTGTAATCCAGCGCGCGTTGAATCAACGGCGAGAGCTGCTTTCGATGTCTTTCGACCCCAGCAGCCAGGCCGGCAGCCAGGACGGTGACGCGCCTTCCAACAGCGTCGCGGATCTGGAACTGCGCAGCGTGGTGTGCGTGCCGCTCCTGCGCATTCGCGTGGTTGCCGGCGATTCCACCAACATCCTTTCAACCGCCAACGACACGGCGGGCGTCCTCTACATGGATTCGCGCCTGACCGCGGCCGATCTCTCCGCCGGCAATCGCGAGCTTTTGCAAACACTGGCGATTGAGGCCTCGACAATTCTCGAAAATGCCCGCCTGCTCGAAGAAGAACGCGTCAAGCAGAAGATCGAAGAGGAACTCAACGTCGCGCGCGGCATTCAACAAAGTCTGCTGCCCCGGATGTTGCCTTCGGCCGGCTGGTTTCGCGCGGCGGGCAGCAGCGTGGCTTCGCATCAGGTGGGCGGCGACTATTTCGACGTTCTTCCCGTGAATGCGAGTTGCTGGGCTACGGTGGTTGCCGACGTTTCAGGCAAGGGCGTCAGTTCAGCCTTGCTCGCCTCCCTATTGCAGGGCGTTTTCTTGAACGTTTCCGAGGGCACCGCCGAGATGCGGCAGCAGATGGATCGCATCAACCGGTTCCTAAGCGAGCGGACCGGAGGCGGCAAGTACGCGACGATTTTCTATTGCTTGCTCGATGAACTCGGACGCCTCCGCTACATCAACGCGGGGCACTGCGCGCCTATCGTCGTGCCGGCGGACGATCCTTTAAGTTATCTCGAAACGACGGCGATGCCGGTCGGACTGATGTCTGAAACGGTCTTCGATACGGGGGAAAAGCGGCTGGCGCCTTGCGACAAGGTTGTGATCTATAGCGATGGCGTTACCGAAGCGCAGAGCCCAACGGGTGAGTTCTTCGGCCGTCGGCGCTTGCGCGAATCGATTCTGGCCCATCGCAAAGATTCCTGCCAAGCGATGCATGACGCCATTCAGGATGCGGTCAGGATATTTACCGAGGGCGCGCCGCAGTCGGACGACGTGACGCTGGTAGTGGTGGAATACGGGCCGGGGTAGCACGCATGTGGCGTACGCAGGAGTGCGTGCGCCACACCTCTTACCGCTGGTTGGCCTTTAATATTCTTTTCCGCAGGCGTATCGATTTTGGCGTCACTTCGACAAACTCATCGTCGCGAATAAATTCAATCGCCTGCTCCAGGTTCAGCAATCGCGGCGGCACCAGCCGGATTGCTTCATCCGCCGAGGACGCGCGCATGTTCGTCAGCTTCTTCTCTTTCACGATGTTGACGTCCAAATCGGTGGTGCGCGCGTTCTCTCCGATAATCATCCCTTCATAAACTTCCGTACCGGGGCTGATAAATATCTCGCCTCGTTCCTGTATGTTAAAAATCGCGTTTCCGGTAGCCCTGCCGGCGCGGTCTGCCACCAGCGAGCCAGTCG
>JALYXS010000587.1 GCA_030946965.1 Acidobacteriota bacterium | reverse complement strand
GATCATGACCGGTCAGGGCAGGGTGCACTTCGCGATCACCACGTCCAACCCCGAGACGCAAAAATTCTTCGACCAGGGCGTGGCGCAGATGCACTCCTTCTGGGCGCTCGAAGCGGAGCGATCCTTCTTGCAAGCGGCGGAGCTCGATCCCTCCGCGCCCATGCCGTACTGGGGAATTGCGATGGTGGCCGGCGGCGATTATCGCCCGCGCCATCAGCTCGAGCGCGATACGCCCGCCAAACCAGGCGCGAAGAAACCGGATCGCTACGGTGTGCTCGGCGGTGCCGGACGCGCCGCCGCCGCCGCCCAGAAAGCCGTCGCATTGAGCGCCGTTCCCGGCAAAGCGACCGATCTTGAAAAGCTCTATATCGCCTCGATCGCCGCGCGCCGCGATCCCAACCCATCCGATCGCGACGCAGCCTATATCTCGGCGCTGCGCAAAATCGCCGCCGCTTATCCAAATGAGGTGGAAGCCAAGACCTATCTCGCTCTGCACCTGATGCGTGGCTTTACTACGCCCGACCGCGCGCCGCGGGAGGGCACCATGGAAGCCGTCGCCATCTTGCGGGATCTGGCAATCAAATTTCCCGATCATCCGGGCGTGCATCACTACATTATTCACGGCTTCGAAGGAGCGTCCTTCGCCCGCGATGCATGGCCAAGTTGCCGGCGTTACCCCGAATTGGTCACCAATATCCCGCATGCCTTACACATGCCCGGTCACATTTGGGCGCAGACGGGCAAATGGGATGAGGCCGCGCAATCCTTCGAATCTGCCGCGGAGAACGAGCTTGGTTACATGAAAGCCGACGCGCTCTACGGCCGCTTTCACCACGGCCATAACGTGGCGTTTCTGATCGCCACCTATTGTTTCCAGGGCAAGTACGACAAGGCCGTGGAAACTTCCCGTGGGCTAATGGAGTTTACCGAAAATTCCCGGGAGGCGGCGGAGTTGGACAATCCGTATACCGCATACCGGCAAGGATGGTTCGGAATTCTGCGAACGCTGGTATTTTTTGAGAAATGGGACGAGATTCTCGACGGCAAGACATTGGCGGACTACCCCAAGCCGCGCGAGCAAGCGTGGCTGCATTGGGCGCGCGGCTTAGCGCTCGCGAACAAGGGGGATGCCGGTTCGGCGAAGGCTGAGGCGAAACGCATGGATGCATCTCTCAAGGATCTGGCCGCCAAGACCAAGGAGCAGGAACCGCCTGCTTTGGCCGTGGCGCGCAAAGAATTGGATGGGCAGATCGCATCCGCCGCGCATAAGACGGACAAATCTCTAAAGGTTCTGGAAGCGGCCGGGCGGATGGAACGGGCATTGCGTTATACGGAGCCTCCGTCGTACCCGCGACCGGTGCTCGACGACCTTGGTCGCAAGGCTCTCGCCGCTGGAAAACTGGGAGTTGCGGAGACGGCGTTTCGGGGCGCGCTCGACCAGTATCCGGACGATCCGCGCGCCGTTGCGGGCCTGTCGCAAACCGTGCGCCGCGCTGGAAAAACGGGAGTGGCCGCGGGATTGTAGCGTGGCCGGTCGTTGCGCCCCCCCGAAATCCCGGTCTCGGGTTCAAGCCGTGGGCGCACCATGCTAATGTTTTAGAGATGCCACGTCGTGGGGCGCTGATTTCACGGGCGCGTAGCTCAGTCGGTTAGAGCGCCTGCTTCACACGCAGGAGGTCACAGGTTCGAGTCCTGTCGCGCCCACCAAAACCTTCTCTTTTGCTCTTCGGCCGCGTCAATCTACGACCGCGGCTCCAGCCATCTGGAAAAATGCGTTCTTGACGTCCATAAACGTACCACTGGCGATTTGTACTAGGAACACGCCAACCATATCCTTTTTCACGTCGACCCATCCGTGCGTACCGTAGATGCCACTGTGCCCAAATGTCCCCGCCGATAGCAGCGTGAGCGAACCCACCGGGTCTTTGACTACTTCCCACGTCAAACCGTATCCCGTACCGGGTAGAAATCCCGCCTTCAGATCCCCAGTGTGAATCGAGGTCATGACCGCCACGGATGCGGAGGACAAATATCGCTTGCCGTGAAAAGTGCCGCCGTTCAGCATCATCTGATAAAACGCGGCCATGTCCGTAGCCGTCGAGTACAGGCCGAATTCCGGCGCCGGATACTTCGCCCCTTTCCGAAAATTCATCGGATCGCCGCCTAGGAAATACGGGCTAAGAGCTGCCGTTACCCTTTGAAGCTTGCCCCCATCTTTCCCCCTCCAATAGAGTTCCGCAATTCGGTTCTCTTTTTCGGATGGCGGAAAGAAAAAGCTATCCTTCATTCCTAAAGGTCTTAAGAGCCGCTCGGCCGTGAATTGCTCGTAAGGCTGGCCGGAAACTACCTCGATAATTCTTCCCAGCGTGCCAATTCCCATGCTGCTGTACATCCATTTGCTTCCCGGTTCAAACTGTAGCGGCTCCGTGGCGAAATTCGCCACCGCCTCCGCGAGTGTCCGGTCCAACTTTGAGTAGAGATCCTTCATGGCGCCACGCGGGCGCGACGCCATCCCCGAAGTATGCGTCATCAAATCGTAAATTGTAATCGGACGGGAAGCGTTCCGTGCGCCAACCGTCTGCCCTTTGAACTCCGGCAGATACTTCTCCACCCGATCCATTAGCGACAGGCGCCCCTCTTCCATAAGCATCATGATCCCCGTCCCGGTGAGTGGCTTCGTCATCGACATAACCTGGAATATGGAGTCCGTTCGCATCGGCTTCTTCGCTTCGCGGTCCTGATAGCCGGTCGCCTCCAGAAGTACGATCGACCCGTGCCGCGCGATTAGGTTCACCGTCCCAGCAACCTCGCCGGCATCGACGAACGCCCGCATCCTCACTGGGATTGCGGCGAGGCGGCCCGGATCGACCCCACTCTTTTCCGGCGGGGAGGCACTCAGACCAATACACGCGGCGCAGAAGAAAATAAGTGGAACTTTCATCTCTGAAAATCATACGACTATATGTTCACGTCTTTTTACACGCATACTCGCCAAACGGCGGTTGTCGCAGCGGCTGGATTCGCGGCGCCCAGCATCGTGCCAACCGGAACGAGGCCGTTGACAACCCTAAACCCGGTCCGCTATAGTTGCTGAAAATACAGGTTTGCCAGTTGGTTGCCGCCACCGTTCTTAATTCTATTCTTCCCGTCAAGCCAAAGATGAATCAGCGCCCCACCGGAGCATAGAATGGCCGAAAACCAGAATATCGGAGAACTCGATTCTTCGGCATCGTTCGACGCGGAGGAATATGAGCACCTCCTCGACGATTACAGCCATTTCGTGCCTCCCGCGGCAAACGAAGTTCTGCAAGGCCGAGTGCTGAAAGTTACTCCGAAGGAAGTGATTGTCGACTTCGGCTCGAAGTCCGAGGGTCTCGTTCCGATCGAGCAGTTCCAGTCGCATTCGGGTGAAACGGCCGTTAAGGAAGGCGATGTGATCGACGTGATGATCGATCACGGCGGCGAACCCGTCGAGGGCTATGTCTTGCTCTCCCACAAGAAAGCTTCGCGCCTGCGGATCTGGGACGATCTTGAAAAGGCTTACGAAAATCAGCTCATCATCTCGGGACACGTTCTAGGGCGCGTCAAGGGCGGAATTTCGGTGGACGTCGGCATTGAAGCGTTCATGCCCGGCTCGCAGATCGACACGCGGCCGGCGCGCAATCTGGACCAATTTATCGGCCAGGACATCCCCGTCAAGATCATCAAGATCAACCGCCGCCGCGGCAATGTGGTGGTGTCGCGCAAGCTGGCGATTGAGCAGGAAACGGCCGAGCGCAAGGCCATCACGCTGCAGCAGCTTCAGGAAGGGTCGATCGTCACCGGCGTGATTAAGAATCTGACCGAGTATGGCGCGTTCGTCGATCTTGGCGGCTTGGACGGACTGCTTCACGTAACCGATATGTCCTACGGGCGCGTGGCGCATCCGTCCGAAGTGGTTCATGTCGGCGATGAGGTTACGGTCCAGGTTCTGAAATACGATCCCAACAAAGAACGCGTCTCACTCGGAATGAAGCAGCTCATTCCGGACCCATGGGAGAACATCGCCGAACGCTATCCGGTCAACACGCGCGTTGTCGGACGCGTGGTCAGCGTCGCGGATTACGGCGCATTCGTGGAGCTGGAGCCCGGCGTGGAGGGCCTGATTCATGTGAGCGAAATGACCTGGTCGCGGCGCATGAAACATCCATCGAAAGTGGTGAAGCCGGGCGACGAAGTCGAAACGGTGGTGCTCGAGGTTCATCCCAAGGATCGGCGCATTTCGCTCGGCTTGAAGCAGCTCGAAGCCAATCCCTGGACCACTATCGAAGACCGGTACAGCATCGGCTCCGTGGTGGAAGGGCGGGTGCGCAACATGACCGATTTCGGAGCTTTTATCGAGATCGAGGAAGGCATCGACGGCCTGGTGCACGTGTCCGATTTGTCGTGGACGAAACGAGTGCAGCATCCGTCTGAAGTCTTGCGCAAAGGTTCGATTGTACAGGCCGTGATCCTGGGTATCGACGCGCAATCGAAGCGGCTATCGCTCGGGATCAAGCAGTTGCAGCCGGATGCCTGGGAAACCTTTTTCCAAGGACACAACGTGAATGAGATCGTCCATGGCCGCGTCTGCCGCCTCGCCGGTTTCGGCGCGTTTGTGGAATTGGCGGAAGGAGTGGAAGGCCTGTGCCATTTCTCCGAAGTGCCCGGCTATTCCGGCCGCAAATCCGAGCCTCCGCCGCTTGCGATTGGCGAAGAATTCGATTTCAAGATCATTCGCATGAGCGAAGCGGAGAAGAAGATCGGGCTCAGCCTGAAAGCGATCGGAGAGGATCGGGACAAAGCGCGCCTCGACGATTACCTGCGGCAAGCGGCGGCCACGACATCGAGCCTCGAAGAATTCATGACCGGCAAGCGGCGCGGGTAACGTCGCGAATCGGGTAATCCGGCGTCCCTAACCAGCTAAACTAAAAGGGTAAGCCATGGAAAGTCAAAACAGTTTCGGTTGCGCGTCCATCTTGCGCGCGGCCCGCCGGGAATATAATATTTTCCGCCTCGCGAAACTAGAAGAAGATAACATCGCCAACGTTTCGCGGCTCCCTTTTTCGACCAAAATTTTGCTGGAGAATTTGCTGCGCCACGAAGACGGACGCAAAGTGCATGCAGCCGATATCGATTACGTCGCGCGCGGTGTCGGCGGCCCAAACCGCAAAGAGATCAGCTTCATGCCGGCCCGCGTGCTGCTGCAGGATTTCACGGGAGTGCCTTGCGTGGTCGACCTGGCAGCCATGCGCGACGCTCTGGCGGCGATGGGGGCCGATCCCTCCAAAGCCAATCCCCTGCTGCCCGCCGACCTGGTGATCGACCATTCCGTGCAGGTGGATAGTTTTGGCTCCAAGGACTCCTTTTCCATTAACGCCCTGCTGGAAAATCAGCGCAACCGCGAGCGCTACGTCCTGCTGCGCTGGGGTCAGACGGCATTCCAGAACTTCCGCGTCGTTCCGCCGGATACCGGGATCGTTCACCAAGTGAATCTGGAATATCTCGCATCCGTGGTTTTCCGCGCCCAGACCGCGGGCGGATGGTCGGCCTATCCGGACACTCTTGTGGGCACCGACTCGCACACCACGATGATCAACGGCCTCGGCGTGGTCGGGTGGGGCGTCGGGGGTATTGAAGCGGAGGCTTGCATGCTCGGGCAGCCGATTTCCATGCTGCTGCCCCCCGTGGTCGGGTTCAAGCTGACCGGGAAACTCGATGGCGGCTGCACCGCGACGGACGTTGTTTTGACGATCACGCAAATGCTTCGGAAGAAGGGCGTCGTCGGAAAATTCGTGGAATTT
>JALYXS010000566.1 GCA_030946965.1 Acidobacteriota bacterium | reverse complement strand
AGGGCCCGCCCGTAGTCCGCGCGCCACGCATCCAATCGATTTGCGCGGGCATTCCGGTCCAATGGGAAACTATCGACAATCTCGTCGGGGTAGCGGACCGCCGCATAAACCGCTTCCACTCGCGCCCGTTTTTCCGGTGGCAAGAATCGCGTTACCAGGAAGAAACTAGTGCTGTAAGCTCGCAATACAATTCGCGCTTGGCGCGCAATGGCGGCCCAGGCAGCCGCATCCGATCGCGCGTTCAAAGCCGCGCGCGCCGTTTCCTCCTCAAATTTTCGCCACTGGCGCTCGTCCCACGGTGGACGCATGGGTTAAGAGATGAACCCTGACTAAAAGTGGATTGTAGAAAATTTTGGAAATCCGCACCTTGGTAAACTGAGGAAATTATAGATGAGTCTGGAAATTCGCCAGCGCGACCGGGAAGGCATTACCATCCTGGACTTAAAAGGGCGGCTTACCGTCGGCGAGGAAGCGGGCGCGTTCCGGGCCGCCGCGACCAGGATCGCGCAAAGCCCCAACCCGAATATGATTTTGAACCTCGAACACGTGGATTACATCGATAGCACCGGGCTTGGCGCGCTCGTCATGTGCTCGACGACGGCTAAGAAGGCTGGGGGCAAATTCAAGCTGTTGAATTTAAACAAACGGCATATCGAATTGCTGGTGATGACGAAGCTCGCGACTATTTTCGAAATTTTCGCCGATGAGCAAGACGCCGTCAATAGCTTCTTTCCCGACCGGCAACTGAAGCAGTTCGATATTCTCTCGTTTGTCAAAGAGTTGAAAGAAGACTAAACGCAGGGAGTAACCCCCAATGCTCGCAGTTGGCCAGATCGCGCCGGATTTTGACTTGCCCAGTCTCGACGGGAAGTCCCGGTCGTTACACCAGATTCTGCCCGCCGGGCCCGCGCTGCTGGCCTTCTTTAAGATTTCGTGTCCCGTTTGCCAGTTCACGTTTCCATTCCTTGAACGGCTTTATCGTGGAGCTGCCAAGGCCGCCCCGCAGCTTATTGGCATTTCTCAGGACGATGCGGAATCGACGGCTGGGTTCAATGAGAACTTTGGTGTGACGTTCCCTACATTGCTCGATCCGTCCGCGCGGAATTATCCAGCAGGCGCCGCCTATCGGATTACGACTGTCCCGTCGCTTTTCCTTATCGAGCGGGACGGCCGGATTTCGCAAGCCGCCGAGGGGTTCGTGAAAACCGCGATGGAGGATCTCGGGGGCGCTTTCGGGAGTGCTCCGTTTCGCGAGGGCGAGAACGTTCCCCTCATCCGGCCTGGTTGAAACTCCAAAAACTAAACTCCCGTCGGGAGTTAATCGAGCGAGTTACGCTACCATTGGAATAATGGCGAATCCGATCGAAGAGATCTTTGGCACGGCTGCCTCCATTGCCAAAGGCATGGGCGTCACGCTGAAGGAAATGATGTCGCCCACGGTGACGGAGAACTATCCCGACGAACCGCCAAAATTCGAAGAGCGATTCCGGGGCACCCACGTTTTGCAGCGCGACGAGAACGGCATGGAGAAATGCGTGGCGTGCTTTTTGTGCGCGGCGGCGTGCCCATCGAACTGTATCTACATTGAAGCCGCCGAGAACACCGAGGCCGTCCGCATCAGCGGAGGCGAGCGATACGCCAAAGTTTATAACATCGATTACAATCGCTGCATTTTCTGCGGATTCTGTGTCGAGGCCTGTCCCACGGACGCCATCACTCACGGGCACGGCTTTGAGCAGGCGAGCTTCAACACCTCGACGCTAATCTATCGGAAGGAAGATATGCTGGCGCCCATTCCGCCCGGCGCCAAGCCGCCCAATATGGCTCCCTCCGCCGCGTCGAACGCACACTGACTTGTGACATGCGATTTCAGCACAACTGGCGTAGATCGGAAATCGAAAAGTCCGGTTTCCACCGCGCCAGTTCTTCCGCGTTGCCGTATCCGTAATCTACGGCGCAGACTTTTACGCCCGCGCGCCTTCCCGCTTCCATATCCGCGGGTGAATCCCCAATGAAGAGACACTCGGCGGGATCGGCCCTTAGGGCGCGAAGCGCCGCCAGGATCACATCTGGTTCCGGCTTGCACGGAAACCCATCGGTGCCTTGCACATGGTCGAAATACCGTTCAAGCCCAAATTTCTCGAGCACTACCCGCGTCGTGGCGGTGCTCTTGGTGGTTGCGGTGGATTTGCGCCCGCCCAATTGCGCCAGCCCCTCGCGCACCCCTGGATAAGGGCGAGTAGATTCATGTTCCCGACCCCAGTAAGTTGTACGGTACCGGTGAATCAACTCATCCAGCTGCTCGCGCGTGTAGTGTGGAAGCAACTCGCCGAAACAGGCATCCAGATGAAGGCCGATGAAGCTCCTGAGGTAATCGAAACTTGCGGGGCGAGCGGTAGTAGTTGACAGCACGTGCTGAACCGCGCCGCAAATATCTTCGGCTGAGTCGAGCAGCGTGCCGTCAATGTCGAACAGGTATACAGGAAATGCCGGAATCACGCCGGCGCGGGACGCTCGCCTTCCGACAGGCCAGGCACCCTCCGGCCGCCTTCCGGACGGATCACCTGTTGCGTGTGATCTTCTGAATCCTTCGGCTTTTTCGCGCGAGGCGGCAGCGGCACGCCTTCGATAATTTGCCGCACCTCCGCGCCGTCGAGCACTTCGCGCTCGAGCAGCATTTCGGCGATTTGAACCAGCGCCGCGGAATGATCGCTAATGACAGTGCCCGCCCGCTCGTAGCCTCTATCGACGAGTTTCTTGACCTGCTCGTCGATCCGGATCGCGGTGTCTTCGCTGTAATCCCGGTGCTGCGCGATTTCCCTGCCCAGGAAGATCTGCTCTTCCTTCTTGCCGAAACTCAATGGACCGAGCTCGCTCATGCCCCACTCGCATACCATCTTGCGAGCCATCTCCGTGGCGCGTTCGATGTCGTTGCCGGTGCCGGTAGTCATGTGCTTCATAAAACGCTCTTCGGCGATGCGACCCGCCATTAAAATCGCCACCTGATCTTCGAGGTAATCCTTGCTATAGGAATGCTTGTCGTCGATCGGCAACTGCATCGTGACGCCCAGAGCCATGCCGCGGGGAATGATTGAGACCTTGTGGAGCGGATCGGCGTGGGGCAGCATGACCGCCACCAACGCATGGCCCGCTTCATGATAGGCCGTATTGCGTTTTTCGGCGTCGCTCAAGATCATCGACTTGCGCTCCGCGCCCATGAGGACCTTGTCCTTCGCGACTTCGAAATCGATCATCATGACAACTTTGCGGCCTTGCCTGGCAGCATTTAAGGCAGACTCATTAACCAGATTCGCCAGATCGGCTCCCGCCAGACCTGGTGTTCCCCTAGCCAGCACGGACAAATCTACATCGTCGCCCAGGGGAATTTTCTTGGTGTGAACCTTAAGGATTGCCTCGCGTCCCCCAACATCCGGACGTCCCACCACCACGCGCCGGTCGAATCGGCCAGGCCGTAGCAGCGCCGGATCGAGCACGTCGGGACGGTTCGTGGCGGCCACCAGAATCACGCCTTCGTTCGACTCGAAGCCATCCATCTCGACCAGCAGTTGGTTTAACGTCTGCTCGCGCTCGTCATGGCCTCCGCCGAGTCCCGCGCCGCGATGACGTCCGACAGCGTCGATCTCATCGATAAACACGATGCACGGGGCATTCTTCTTTCCTTGCTCGAACAGATCGCGCACGCGGCTCGCGCCTACGCCAACGAACATTTCGACGAAGTCCGATCCCGAGATCGAGAAAAACGGTACGCTGGCCTCTCCGGCAATCGCGCGGGCTAGCAGTGTCTTGCCCGTTCCTGGAGCGCCAATCAGCAGCACGCCTTTCGGAATGCGGCCCCCAAGCTTTTGGAATTTGGCCGGCTCGCGCAGAAACTCGATAATCTCCTGCAGTTCTTCCTTGGCCTCTTCCACTCCGGCAACGTCTTTGAACGTTACCTTTTTCTGCTGCGTCGAGTGCAGACGGGCCCGGCTCTTCCCAAAACTAAGAGCTTTGTTGCCGCCGCTCTGCATTTGCCGCATCATAAAAAGCCAAAACGCAATCAGAAGGATAAACGGCGAATAATTCAATAGCGCCGAAACCCATGGTTGGGAGTTGGTGTCCTTGATCTCAATGCCGACCTTCTTATCCTGCAGCAGTTTGTAAATATCCGGATAGTTCGACGGAATCATGGTATGAAGCGTAGCGTTCTCGTTGATGAACGTCCCTTTCACTTCATTCCCGGTGATACTCACGGTTTTAACGTTTCCGTCGTCCACCTGCTTGATGAACTCGGTAAACGTGAGGTCTTTGTTAGGAGTCGTTTTACCGGAATGGACAACTGTCCAGAGAAGAACCGCCACGCAAATTAAAACTGCCCAGAAAATAATTGTCTTGATATTTGAGTTCACGAGACCTCCGCATCGGGGTCTCCCGATGCTGAAACGGGCTTACATCCTATATGACGTTAGGCGAGCAAGTCCCGATTCCAACTTTCGTCGATAACCAGAACCGTACGAGTTGCCGGCGTCGCCGCGAAATCCGCCCCAGGTCCAAATTGCCGCGTCCAGACAATTTGATTTCTAAAAGTGAGGATGGGCCAGCTACGCCTTTGCCACACGGGAATGCGGGATTCTTGAAAGAGTCGCTTGATTTTTTCCTCGCCGGCGTGCCCCACTCGCCTGTATCGATCCCCAGGTCTCCAATTTCGCACCGCGAGAGATCCGTACGGGCAATTTCCCAGACCAACCCAGTCAAAGCAATTCACTGCTTTATTATATATGGATTCAGCGGCCTCAAGTTTCAGGTCAATGACAGATCCGGAACTCGATAACGTAATACGCCCCGGTACCGAGACGAAGTACTCGAAATCGGCGGCATTCGCGCGCGGCGGAGCTAACCGCATCCATTCGAACGAGTGGCGAACGTCGAGACCGGGGATCTGCAAGCGGCGCCCCCGTTCAGCCGTGGAAGCCATGGCGCGAATCCCTTCCACATGAGAGAAATCGACGCTCCGCAAATCGCCTTTAGCTATTTCGATAGCGCGGCGGATCAAGCGGCGGGCAACCGCTAAGGGCAGTTCGTTCAGCGTGGCGGCTTTGAGGAGCACCGCGGGCGGCCGCTGAATCAGTTGTATCGCTGCTATTCGATCGATTTCGGCGGCCCAGTATTCTTCCTCCCCCTGCGCCCACGCGGCGGCCTGCGCCAGTGTTTCGGGAAGCGCCGGGTTCCAGTCGCGGGTGAGTTGTGGAAGAAGCTTATGCCGGATGCGGTTCCTGGCGAACGCCAGATCGGCGTTCGATGAGTCTTCCCGCCAGGGAATATTCTGCTCGCGAAGCCAGGTTTCGACCTCTTTACGTGTCACTCCGAGCAGTGGACGGATAAAACCATCCGAAGTTACGGGGCGGATGCCCGATAGACCCGCCGTGCCTGAACCTCGCAGAAATCGGAAAAGCACCGTCTCCGCCTGATCGGAAAGCGTATGGCCGAGGGCCACCGAATCCACCGCGCCGGACGCGATCGCCTCCCGGAAAAACGCATACCGGCCTTTGCGCGCGGCCTGCTCGAGATTATCATGCACCGCTGCAACGTCGACTTCCCTAAATTCAAACGGAAGCTGAAGTTTCTTGGCAAGATCGCAAACCAATGCGGCGTCTGCGTCGGATTCCGCGCCGCGAAGCTTATGGTTGACGTGGAGAACGGTCAAATTCCGGTTAGTTTCGAGCAGCCGATACAACAAGCAGACCGAATCCGCGCCTCCCGAAACCGCAACCCCAATCCTGGAGGATGTGGCGCACGCAAGAGTGCCTGCGCCACAATTCACCCGAGTTTCATCGGCGCTAGAATCGACATCGGATCGAAGGCGACGATCTTCCATTTTCCACCGCGCTTGCTTAACTGAACCGTGACAATCTGGCGCCGCCTCTCCAACCGGGCATTCGGCGCGTTCGGTTTTAACTGCAGAAGCCAGTCGAGCTTGGCGGTCCGGTTCTCGTCGTCTCCGCTCTCAGTCAGGATGTCGATGGAGCAAATAATTTCAGCCTGATCCACCAGCGCAATTACATTCCCCGAAAACTCATCAAACTCCGGCATGCCCCGGTCGAATGGTTTCAGAAACGCGATGGCGTTGCCCGCGCTCAACGCGGACGCGATTGCCGTCAGCGTGTCCAGAACCTCTTGCGATCCGGCAAAAAGGGGCGTTGTAAGGGTTGCCAAGAGAACGCGGCGGGTCATGTCCGATAGCTGCCGTTGATTCGAATGTAGTCTTCGGTCAAGTCGCACGTCCAGAAGGTGGCGGACCCTTTCCCGTTCCCTCGAATCTCGAATCGGATCTCGCAATCCTGCGCATCGAGTTTTTCTTTCAATTCCGGTTCGGAATATGGCGCTGCCAATCCACCCAGGCACACCACCGTTCCCTGCAAGTGGATATCCACCTTTGCCGCGTCGAAAGGCACGCCCGCGTACCCGGCTGCGCAAATAATGCGCCCCCAATTCGGATCGGCTCCCCCCACGGCCGACTTCACCAACGGCGAGTTCGCGATCGAACGAGCGATCGTGGCGGCCGCCCCATCGTTCGCGGCGCCCGAGACGTGGATGGTAATCAACTTTTTCGCGCCTTCGCCATCGCGCGCGATCATCTTGGCCAAGGACTGCATCACCGACGCGATCCCTTCTTCCACCAGCACCATCTCTTTCGGATCGGGCCGGACCCCAGACGCGCCATTAGCTAGAAGCAGCAGCGTATCGTTGGTCGACGTGTCGCCATCGACCGAGATCCGGTTGTAGCTCGAATCGCTGCCGCGCTGCAACATGCGGCGCAGCACGGCGGGTGGAATTTGGGCGTCGGTCATTACGAAGCCGAGCATAGTCGCCATGCGCGGATGGATCATGCCGGAACCCTTCGTCATGCCGGCGATCCGAATCGTCGCGCGCCGCAAAGGCACGTCGATCGAGGCTTGCTTCGGAACAAGATCGGTCGTCATAATGGCGCGGGCGACCTGGTCGAAGGCGGAGTCCGACAGGCTTTTCACCAGCTTCGGCAGCGCGTTGAGGATCAGCTTGGGATCGAGCTCGACGCCGATGACGCCGGTCGAAGCCGGAATCACCTGATTGGGCGGCAGGCGCAACAATTTCGCCGCGGATGCACAGGTAACAAGCGCGACGCGGTCGCCCGTGCGCGTGGCGCAATTGGCATTTCCCGCGTTGATTAGCACGGCGCCCGCTTGTCCGTGCGACGACCGCACATTTTTCCGCGCTAATTTCACCGGCGCGGCCTGCACCCGATTCTGCGTAAAAACCGCCGCCGCCGAAGCGGGGATGCCCGAAACGATCAGCGCAAGATCGTCCTGCTCCTTGTTGCGTATGCCGGCGAACGTCGAGGCATAACGATATCCGAGTGGCAAATTCATAGACGTTGTCCGTTCGCGAAGGCTTGCCCGGATATCCGTTTGCGGCCTTCCATCTGGACTTCGAGAAGTTCGAGAGTGTGATCGTCGCCGCAGCGCACTTGCATGGCCCGATTTAGTTCGCCGACCTCTTTGGCGCCGGCAACCGGACCCGCAACGCGCGATTTCCAGATATGCAGCATCTGCCCTTCAAACTGGGTGTAAGCGCCGGGCCAAGGCTGAAATCCGCGGATCTGGTTATGTATAGCCGAGGCCGGACGTGACCAATCGATCCGGCCGTCCTCTCTCTTCAAAATGGGCGCGAATGTCGCTTGGGAATCGTCCTGCTTTTCGGGCGTAATCGAATCGAGAGTAGCTAGTGTTGTCACCAGAAGGTCCGCGCCCATCGACGCCAGCCGGCTCCCGAGTTCAACCGCCGTCTCTTCCGCTCCAATCCCGGTCCGGGCTTTCAGCAGCATATCGCCCGTATCGAGGCCCACGTCGATGCGCATGGTGGTGACGCCAGTGATGGTGTCCCCATTCGCAATCGCCCATTGAATGGGCGCGGCGCCGCGGAGCTTTGGCAGCAGCGATCCATGCACGTTGATAATCCCTTTTGGCGCCAGGTCGATGATCGATTGCGGAATGATCTGCCCATAACCCACGATCGCCATTGTCTCCGGTTTCAACTCCGCCAAGCGCGCCACGGCTTCGGGCCGCCGGATGCGTTCGGGCTGATACACCGCGAATCCGCGATCGAGCGCAGCCCGTTTGACCGGCGAGAACGAGAGCGCATGGCCGCGTCCTTTGGGCCGGTCGGGCTGCGTGACCACTAACGAAACCTCGTAGCCCGCATCCGCAATCCGCTCCAAAGACGGCACGGCAAACGCCGGTGTTCCCAAGAAAATCAGGGCCATTCGCCCGCTTTGATGAGCTTCTTGATCCGCCGCTTGATCAGATCGCGCTTGAGCGCGCTCACATGCGCGATGAATAAGATGCCGTGCAGATGATCGATCTCATGCTGGAAGGCGCGGGCGAGAAGATCTTCGCCGCGCATTTCAAATTCGCCGCCTTTCGCATCGCGCGCGCGCACCGTCGCATTCTTCGCGCGCGTCACGGGCTCGCGAAACCCCGGAATGCTCAAGCATCCCTCTTCGCCGGTCTGCTTGCCTTCCTTATAAATGACCTTCGGATTGATCAGAACGATGCGCTGCGGCTCGCCTTCGCCTCCCGAGCAATCGATGACGGTGATTTTTTTTGCGATCCCGATCTGCGGAGCGG
>JALYXS010000611.1 GCA_030946965.1 Acidobacteriota bacterium | reverse complement strand
CGGTTGGTGCGCCCGCAAACTGGCGATGATCCGCTCTCGGTTCATGATCCATTCGTGCCAATTTTTCGCACGCTCCCAACGCTGCTCTTCTAGTTAGCTTAGCAATGCCCCTGCGTAGATGAGTTAATCCCATCGCCGCCAATGTTAGATTAAAAATTACCCGCTCCTCGCAATGTCTCTGTCTACAGAAACATCTATCGGCGCGCAATTCGAACGGCTGATCGAAATTTTGGCCCGCCTCCGCGCTCCCGGCGGCTGTCCTTGGGACCGCGAACAGACCTTCGATACCATCAAGCCGTTTCTGCTCGAAGAAACCTATGAAGTGTTGGACGCCATCGACAAGCAAGATTGGAAAGAACTTTCGGGCGAGCTGGGCGATCTGTTGCTGCAAATCGTCTTCTTCTCCCAAATGGCCGCCGAACGAAACCTGTTCACCATCGGCGATGCCATAGGCGCCATTACGCGAAAACTAATCCGGAGGCACCCGCACGTTTTCGGCGATGAAACCGCGCTCACTGAAGGCGATGTCCGCAAACGCTGGAGCGAAATTAAAGCCGAAGAAAAACGGGAGAACGGCCGGATTGAGACCGGGTTGCTTGACGGCGTTCCGCGCGCGCTTCCAGCACTAGTCGAAGCTCAGCAAATCACCTCCCGCGCCGCACAAGCCGGATTCGATTGGCGAAATTCAGGGGAAGTTTTAGCCAAACTGGACGAAGAACGGGCCGAGTTCGAGTGCGCGCGGGACAACGAAAAGGAAGGCGAGCTCGGCGACATGCTGTTTGTTCTTGTCAACCTGGCGCGCTTCCACAAGATCGATCCAGAACAAGCGCTTCGCCGCACCAACGCCAAATTCCGGCAACGATTTGGCTACGTTCAATCTCAGTTGGCGTCTCGCGGCAAGTCTCCTGGGGAGAGCACGATCGAGGAGATGGAAAGTCTTTGGCAGGAGACCAAAGCTTGAACATCCAGATTCAGGCGCTCACTTCCGACCAGCAATTTCGCGACGCGGTGGCCCTTCAAAAAAGCATATGGGGTTTCGAAGACATCGAACTGCTTCCGGCCCGGCTCTTCATGGTCGCGACCAAAGTGGGTGGCCAGGCGTTCGGGGCTTACGATGGAGCGCGAATGGCCGCCTTCTGCCTCGCCATTCCCGGGATGAAGCCTGGCGGGCGGTCCTATTTGCATAGCCACATGCTGGGCGTCGCGCCCGAGTATCGCAACGCGGGCATCGGCCGGCTCCTGAAATTGCGGCAGCGCGAAGACGCTCTTTCGCGGCCCGTCGATTTGGTCGAGTGGACTTTCGATCCGCTCGAAATCAAGAATGCCTGGTTCAATGTGGAGCGGCTCGGAGCCATCGTGCGGCGCTATGTTCGCAATCAATACGGCACTACTTCGAGCCATCTACATGGCGGGTTGCCGACGGATCGATGCACGGCGGAATGGTGGATCGATAGCGCGCGGGTCAAAGCCATATTGAATGGGACGGCGCTTCCACGCCCCGCGGTCGAGGCGCGAATCCCCGTTCCCGCCGCCATTTCGTCGATCCGGCTCAGAGATCCCAAAGAGGCCCGCGCGATTCAACAGGAGATTGGCCGCAAGTTTCTAGAATGTTTTGACCGGGACCTGGCGGTAATCGGATTCGAACGCACCGAAGGCGAGGGCACTTATCTGTTAGGACGATGGCCATGAAAATCGACAAGATCGTCTTGCGCCAGTTACGCATGCCGCTAGTGCACTTCTTCGAAACCAGTTTTGGGCGCACGTACGAGCGCGACATCATCCTGGTCGAGGCCGTCGCGGATGGTATTTCGGGCTGGGGCGAGGTTACCGCCGGGGAAAATCCGTTCTACAACGAAGAGTGGACCGCCGCTTCGTGGATGATTGTCCGCGATTACGCCGCGCCGCGGGTCGTCCACCGCGAGCTCGAGACGGCAAACGACGTTGCGCCATTGACGGAACAGATTCGCGGACATCAGATGGCGCGCGGCGGACTCGAAACGGCGGTCTGGGATTTGGAAGCGCGCCTGCGGAATCAGCCGCTTTACCGGCACATCGGAGGGGGCGCGCGGGAAGAGACACCTTGCGGCGTTTCGATCGGCATCCAGGATTCGGTGGAGCAATTGTTCGAAAAGATCGAACACGAGCTTGCGGCTGGATATCAGCGCATCAAGATGAAGATCAAGCCCGGGTGGGATATCGACGTGGTC
>JALYXS010000527.1 GCA_030946965.1 Acidobacteriota bacterium | reverse complement strand
TCGCGAGCCGTGGAGATGGAGCGGCGGCTGACGGAGGAGTTGGAGACTAGAACCGGCGAGTTGGTGAAGTGTGTTGAGTTCCTGCATGCGGCGGAAGCAACGGTCGAGGAGCGCACGGCGTGGGCGCAATCGGCGCAGACGGATGCCGATTTACGCCTTGAGCGTTTGCGCGCCATCCGCGATTCCAAATGGGTCAAATTCGGCCGCGTGTTGAAATTCGGCCCCGCATTGCACGACGTTTAGCGTCCTGTCCCGCCTAATGTTTCACAATAATCAGATCTTGCTCTTGTGGGGCGGACGCCCTCGCCCGCGGCCCGACCCCCAGGTCGGGCTTGATGATGATTCCAGGCTGATCGGCAATTCGCCATTCTTAAATGGGACAGCCTGCTAGCATGGCCTTCCTGTCCAGGCTGTTGCGGGCGCTGCCGCTGTTGTTGATTTCGCCGTTCATTCTAGTCGCGAGCATCCTGGCGCTGGCAATCATGGATCTGTTCTGCCTCTTGTTGCGGAAGCCTATCCGATCTGCTTCCGATACACGCCCGCAAACTGGCGCCGCGAGTATCGTGATTCCCAACTGGAACGGCCGCGACTTGCTGGCGAAGTATCTTCCATCGGTAACCGCGGCGGCACGGGGCAATCCGGAGAACGAGATTATCGTAGTGGAGAACGGTTCGACCGACGGGAGCGCCGACTTCCTGACGGCGGAATTCCCCTCGGTGCGCGTGCTCGCGTTGCCACGAAATCTGGGTTTCGGCGGCGGGTCCAATGCCGGCTTTCGCGCGGCGAAGAACGATATCGTGGTGCTGCTCAACAGCGACATGCGCGTGGCCCCCGATTTTCTCGGCCCCTTGCTCGCGGGCTTCACCGATTCCCAAGTGTTCGCCGTCTCGTGCCAGATATTTTTAAGCGACCGCACGAAACGTCGCGAGGAAACCGGACTGACGCAAGGCTGGTGGCAGGACGGCGGCTTGAAAGTGAGCCATCGCGAGGACGACGCAGTCGACAATCTGTACCCGTGCTTCTATGGCGGCGGCGGTTCGTGCGCATTCGACCGTCGGAAATTTTTAGAGCTAGGCGGCTTCGACGACTTGTTCGCGCCTTTCTATCTGGAAGACACGGACTTAGGCTACATGGCGTGGAAGCGCGGCTGGAAAGTGCTGTATCAACCGAAGAGCGTCGTTCACCACGAGCACCGCGGCACGATCGGCAAAACTTTTTCAGACGCCCATATACAGGCGGTGTTGAAGAAAAACTTTATTCTGTTTTGCTGGAAGAACATTCACGATTGGCGCAAGTTGCTTGCGAATTTCAGCTTCACCAACGCCGGAGCGTTGCTCAGCGTGGCACTGGGAGAGGAACCAGGGCGCGCCAATTTTTCGGGGCTTTGGCGGGCATTCGTACAGCTTCCGGGTGCGTTGCGGTCGCGCGCGCGATCGCGTGGTTTGGCGCGGATTGACGATCGCGAGGCATTTGCGCGAACGCTAGGCGCGCATTTTCGCGATCGCTTCCGTGTTGCGGACGAACTCCCGAATGAGCCTCCATCCACTCCGCGCGTGCTATTCGTCTCTCCCTACCCAATTCTTCCACCCGTGCACGGCGGCGGATTGTTCATGTACGAAACTTTACGGGAACTCTCGAAGCTAGTGGAGGTGCATGCGCTGGTGATGTTGGACCATGCCCCGCAGCTCGAAGCGAATCTCGAGTTGCGCGAGTTATGCGCGTCGGCGGAATTTTTCGTTCGTCTAGATAAGAAGCAGTCGCAGTTCGGCTCTATTCTGCCGCATGCCATTCACGAATTTCGCAACGCCGATGTGCAGTGGCTGATCCATCGGCAGGTTTATCAGAAACGCATCGACGTCGTGCAACTCGATTACACGGCTCTGGGCCAGTATGTGGATCGCTACCAACGCCTGGCGAGCGTACTTTTTGAGCACGATATTTATTTCCAGTCGATCGGGCGCGGCCTCGAATATATGCGCAGTCCGCTCGATAAGATCAAAGCGCGATTGGAATACTTGCGGGCGATCCGGTATGAGCTGCGCATGTTGCCGCGCTGCGATCGTATTCAAGTGTGTACGCGCGAAAACCGGGAATACCTGGAATCGTTCCTACCGGGTTTATCCGGCCGGATTCAGGAAGGTTTGCGCGCCGGCATCTCCACCTCGCGTTACCCTTATCCAGGCGGCCCCCGCGAGCCGTTCACGATGCTCTTTCTCGGAAGCTTCCGTCACGTTCCGAATCAAGTCGCGCTCGAATGGTTCGCCCGCCAGGTGCTCCCGCTTGTGCTCGCGAAATGCCCCGGTGCGCGATTATTCGTGGCAGGTTCAGACCCGCCGCCCAGGCATGCCTACGCGGACGCCTCGGGCGCCATCGAGATGCTGGGGTTTGTCGAAGACATCCAGCCGCTCTTTTCGCGTTGCGCCGTTTTCGTTTGCCCGATCCTAAGTGGCTCGGGCGTGCGCGTGAAACTGCTCGAAGCGTTCGCGAGCGGAATACCGGTGGTCTCAACCTACATCGGAGCTGAAGGATTGGCGCGAGTGAGCGGGGAGTTTTGTTATTTGTCCGACGATCCGGCGGAGTTCGCCAAGAATACGGCGGAGGTTTTGGAGGCGGCGGATGGGGGAGCGGCGATGGCCTCGCGGGCGCGCGGCGAGGTAGTCGCGAATTGGGATATGGCGGTACTGACGCGGCGCTTGGTCGCGAGCTACGAAGCTGTCTTGCGGGAGAAACGAACGAGCGCGTCGGCCGCGTTACGGCTTGCCCGTTAACGTTTTATTCAAGCGCGCCACGATTCGGCCCGCGGTCCGGTCCAACTGTTTCGATGAAGTATCGCGAGGTCTTTCGTAATCCGACCATAATACCTGCTTCGATTTCGCGTCCACTAGAAAGATGGTTCCCTTGCCCCGGCTGAAGCTCGAAACACGCGGCGCCTGCGGCTCGGCTTTGACGGCCGGCTTCGCATCCTCGTCCGTGTCCTCGTCGTCCTCTTCGGGCGGTGGCGGGTTGATGTGCTCTAAACGGTATTCGAACGCCTCGCCGATGTGATCTGTAAAAACCGCATCGGCTAGTTTCGGGTCGGAAACTACCCGGTACACATGACTGCTGGTAAGATGATTTGCCACATACTGGTCGAGGCCGCTCGCCATCGGAAACAGATATACCGAATGGACGCCGGT
>JALYXS010000477.1 GCA_030946965.1 Acidobacteriota bacterium | reverse complement strand
GCGCCACTCAGTTAATTGTGCCTGTTACCTTAACAGTCACGGCGCCCGTCGCGCCGGTAATTACTTCTTCATCCGCGGCGAGCGGCTTGCCTTCCGTGGCGCCCGAATCCATTGCTTCGGCCTACGGCTCGAATCTGGCTACGGCGGCACTGAGCGCCACCGATCTTCCGCTGCTAACTTCTCTGGGCGGCGTTACCGTCAAAGTGAAAGACAGCGCGGGAACTGAGCGGCTTGCCCCCATTTTCTTCGTGTCTCCGGCGCAAGTGAATTACCTCATACCGGCGGGTAGCGCGGCCGGCGCGGCGACGGTTACTATTGGCCAGGCAACCGGCAACGTGCCGATCAATTCCATTGCGCCGGGCATTTTTACCGCAAATTCGAACGGCAAGGGCGCGCCAGCGGCAACCGCCGCGCTCTACGCAGCCGATGGCAGCGTCACGCCCGAGCCGGTATTCCAATGCGGATCGGGCATTGGCTCGTGCGGCACGGTTCCTATTCCGCTCGGGGCCGCGACAGACCAGGTTTTCCTGACTCTATACGGCACCGGCATTCGCGGACGCAGCGCGGTTGTGAACGTTAAATGCAGCGTGGGAGGCGTGGATGTGCCGGTGACGTTTGCGGATGCCCAAGGCGGCTTCGTGGGCCTCGATCAAGTAAACCTGTCGCTTCCCCAAAGTCTCGCGGGCAAGGGCGAGGCCGATCTTGTGCTAACTGTTGACGGCCAGGCCGCGAATACAGTGCGGGTGAATATCCAGTAATGGGGTTTAATGCAGCTTAAACATCTTCTTAATTTCGGGCAGAAATTCCTGCAACAGATTGGTTGCGGCATTCACGGCCACGGTCGAACCTCCGCGCACCAGCGCATTTGCGGGCTGGTTCACGCTTCGCGGACGCCAAGTGTTTGAAATGAACTCCGAGCCGAACGCGCCGCCCACGCGGGCGAAAGCGAAGCTGCGGCCGCCATTGTCGGTATGGCAGATCAGAGTTTGCGCCAGCGCGCTCTTTATGCGCTCGCCCACGTTGGTCTTGCCGGAGCGGAAGTAGCGCGGATCTTCCCGCAACGTCGAATCCAACCCGAAGGTAATCGACTGTCTCAATATGGTCGAGCCAAAACTGGAGGCATACCGCCGGCCGAAGCCCTCGGCGCCCTGCCCCCACTCATGGGGTGTATCGAGAAGTTGCTGGAAGCCGGCGGACATGCCTACTCTAAGAAATTCGGCCGGCTCAACCAGCCGCTTCGAATGAAAGATAAATTTATCCGATACTCCGAGCGGCGGCGCGCCCGGATCCGCGGTCCGTTGTCCGAACAGACCCGTTGGGATCATAATCAAAGCCCACCAATAAACTTTCATTCCTCATATTAGACCGCGGGCGATTAGACCCACCAGGCCGCCGCGGGGCTTTCTTTGATAATGATGGAATCGAGAAAACGAATCGCCTTTGTCAATCCTTCTTCCGGCGAGAGAATGCTGTCCTCATGCTCGATCGAGAGCACATAATCGTAACCGAACATGCGTAGCGTGGATATAAATTCACTCCACCACTCCGCTCCGTGACCGTAGCCGCAGGTGCGGAAAATCCACGCGCGATTCCGCTCGTCGGTGTACTTCTTCGTATCGAGCACGCCGGTGAGCGGCAGGTTGCGTGGATAGATCTGCGTGTCTTTGGCATGCACGTGAAAAATGGAATCGCCGAGAACGCGAATCGCCGCGATCGGGTCAATTGCCTGCCAGAACATGTGACTCGGATCGTAATTGCAGCCGATCGCGGTGCCGACGATTCCGCGCAGCCGCAGCATGGTTTCCGGGCTATACACGACGAACCCCGGATGCATCTCGATCGCGATTTTCACGCCGTGATCTTCGGCAAACTTCGCTTGCCGCGTCCAATAGGGCGTCACTTTTTTCTCCCACTGCCAATCGAGCAATTCCAGATATTCGGGAGGCCACGGGCATGTCACCCAATTCGGATATTTTGCGGTGTCGCTATCGCCCGGGCACCCGGAGAAATCGATCACGACCGGCACGCCGAGCTTCCCGGCCAGTTGAACGGTCTGGCGGCTTGTCTCCTGGTATGCCTTCGCAACCTCGGCGTTCGGGTGCAGCGGGTTGCCGTGGCAGCTTAGCGCACTGATCGAAATTCCTTCGTCCGCGAGCTTTTTCTGAAATGTCTTGAGCTCGCCTTCGTTTCGCAGCATCGACAACTTGCAGTGTGGATCGCCGGGATAATTCCCGGTGCCTAACTCAACCGTGGAAACGCCGTTGCTCTTCAGCTTCTTGAGTACATCGTCCAGCGGCATTTGCGCCAACAGCGCGGTGAATACGCCAACTCTCACGTGGTCTCTCCTTAGGTCCTGATTCGACTTTCGATAGAATATCACTACGCCATCCGCGAAGAGGGAATCATCATGAAACGTCTCAATAAGAGCCGCAGGTCGTTTTTGCGCGCCGGGGCCGGCAGCTTTGCCGCCCTGGGAGCGAGCATCTGGTCGAACGATACGCTCGATGCTGCCGTCCAATATGTAAACAAGAATTCCAAGCCATCGGAGCTTAAAATCACGGACCTTCGCATCGCGACAATCGCGCGCGCCCCGATGACCGATCCGATTATCCGCATCGACACCAATCAAGGAATTTACGGACTTGGCGAAGTGCGCGACGGCGCCAGCAAGACCTATGCGCTGATGCTGAAGAGCCGGCTGCTCGGCGAAAATCCATGCAACGTAGATAGGCTTTTCCGCAAAATCAAACAGTTTGGCGGCGATTCCCGGCAGGCCGGCGGCGTCTGCGGCGTGGAGATGGCCCTCTGGGACCTGGCGGGAAAAGCTTACGGCGTACCTGTTTATCAGATGCTCGGCGGTAAATTCCGCGACAAGATCCGCTGCTACGCGGATACGACTGAATCGGACGATCCGAAAATTTACGGCCAACGTTTGAAGGCGCGCAAGGAGCAGGGCTTCACGTGGCTCAAGATGGACCTCGGCATCGATTTGCTGAAAGACACGCCGGGCACGCTCTCTCATCCGCTTGGACAAACACCGCGCGAAATGTACAACACGCAGCACATGTTCACCGGCGTGGAGCTTACCGAGAAAGGCTTGGCCGGCATGGCGGATTTCGTGGCGCAAGTGCGGGAACAGGTCGGCATGGAAATTCCGCTCTCAGCCGATCACTTCGGACACATCGGCGTGAATTCCTGCATCAAGTTGGGCAAGGCGCTCGAAAAGTACAACATGGCATGGCTTGAGGACATGATCCCGTGGCAATACACGGATCTTTGGAAGAAGATCACCGATGCCATCGACGTCCCCACTCTGACGGGCGAGGATATTTATCTGAAGGAGCATTTCATCGAGCTCGCGAAGAATCACGCGGTAGATATTCTGCATCCCGATCTGGCGACTTCGGGCGGAATCCTCGAAACGAAGAAGGTGGGTGATGCGATTCAGGAATACGGGGTCGCAATGGCGATGCACTTCGCGGGATCGCCGGTATCTTGCATGGCGAACGTGCACTGCGCCGCGGCGACGGAGAACTTCCTGGTGCTCGAAAATCACTCGGTGGACGTTCCGTGGTGGAACGATCTGGTGGAAGGCGTTGAAAAGCCGATCGTGAATCATGGCTTTATCACGGTGCCCGATAAACCGGGCCTGGGAGTCACGTTGAATGACGACGTGATGAAGAAAC
>JALYXS010000463.1 GCA_030946965.1 Acidobacteriota bacterium | reverse complement strand
GGTCGGCTATCAGGAAGTACATCCACTCAGCCGCGCGGGGCGGATTTTCAACTCGGTGCTGATTCTGTTCGGCGTGAGCGCCATGTTTTTCGCGGTGGGCGCGGTGACGCAGACTATTATCGAATTGGAGCTGCAGGATCACTTCGGAAAGCGCAGGATAAAACGCAGGATCGGTAAAATGGAGAACCATGTAATCGTGTGCGGCTTCGGGCGGGTGGGGCGCAATGCTTCGGACGAACTGCGCAGCGAGGGTGTTCCGTTTCTGGTTATCGAGCGGAATGAGGAACGCGTCGACCGCGCCATGCAATCCGGTATGCTGGCCGTGCTTGCCGACTCCACGCGCGATGAGACTCTGCGCGAGGCGGGCGTGACTCGCGCGCGCGGGCTGATCGCGGCTCTCGCCACCGACGCCGATAATCTTTTCGTGCTGCTCTCGGCCAAAGCGCTGAATCCCAAGCTGACCGTGGTGACGCGCGCGGCCGAAGAAGACGCCGAACAGAAGCTCCGCCGCGCCGGCGCCGACACCGTGTTCGCACCCTATAGCATTGCGGGGCACAGGTTGGCGCAGGCGTTAATCCGTCCGCACGTGGCAACCTTTCTCGATTTCACGACGAACAATATGGGCCTTGCCGTGGCCATCGAACAAGTGCAGGTGGCGCCGAAGTCGGAATTTGTTTCGAAGACTCTGCGGGAAATGCAGATTCGGCGCGAACTCGGCGTGATCGTGCTCGCCGTGCGCACATCCGACGGCAGCATGAACTTCAACCCGCCGGCCGAGACCGAGATCCGCGCGGGCGATTTTCTGATCGTGATGGGCGAACAGCCAAGCTTACGCAATCTCGAACTGCTTCTGACCGGATCGCCTTGAAGTGAAGCGATGCATTTTACAATCGTGAAGTGACGAGCCGTCGCGAATTCCTGGCACTCGCCGCCGCCGCAACTTTCACCGGGCGGCCCGCTCACGCTTCCGCGCCTTTCGCCGTGCATTTGCGGCGCACGCCGCCGTACCAGCCGATGCTTGCGCTCGCGATGCCGGGCTCCGACGAATTCCCCGGCGAAAAAATCGCAATGGAAGTCGAGGCGGCCCTCCACGCGGCCTTACGCTCCGGCTCCCTGCCGCTTCTGAATTCGCGCGTGCGGCAGGAACCATTGGCCGTCGACGTGTCGCGCGCCGTTTTTGGCGGCGAGGGTACGGCGTGGCTCGCATCTCTCGGAAATATCGACCAAGCCCGTTTTTTCGTTTTGCCCGAAAACACCGTGCGGTATGAGATAAAGAGCCAGTTTCACGGGAAGCTTCAATACCGTGCCGGTTATGGCCGCGTGTCGTGGCGTGAAGGAAAGCTGGAGCGACTGGATCTTCAACACGAAATCGTCACCACCGCGAGCCAGCCGTGGTTCCGCGACATAACGGACGCGCTCTTCAACGATTGCCCGTCTTTCCGCGATCAATTGAGCCGCGGCATTCCTTACTGGCGCGCGCGCCTCGATCCCGCCACCGGCATCGACATTTATGGCAGTAATGGAGTTGCCGTCGCGGATATTGACAACGACGGCTGGGACGAGATCTATGTTTGCCAGCCCGGAGGACTTCCGAACCGGCTCTACAAAAATCTAGGCAAGGGCCGCTTGGCCGATATTACCGAAGGTTCCGGCCTGGATCTGCTGGACGATACTTCGTGCGCGTTGTTCGTCGATTGGCGCAACAGCGGTCGGCAGGATGTGGTGGTGCTGCGCGGCGCGGGGCCGCTACTTTTTCTCAACCAGGGCGGCAATCGATTCCAACTTCATCCCGGTGCATTTCGATTCGCGGAAACGCCCAAAGGTTCGTTCACGGGAATGGCCGCCGCCGATTACGACCGCGACGGCAAGGTTGACCTGTACCTCTGCACCTACAGCTTTTTCCAGAATGAGGCGCAATACCGTTATCCGGTGCCCTATCACGACGCGGAGAATGGACCGGCAAACTTCCTGTTCCGCAACGTTCTCGACGGCGATGCCGGCGGTTATTTCGAAGATGTCACGGCCGCTGCCGGCATGAACCAAAACAATACGCGATTCAGTTTCGCGCCCGCCTGGTGCGACTACAACGGCGATGGTTGGCCCGATTTATACGTCGCCAACGATTTCGGCCGCAACAATCTGTACCGCAATACCAACGGCCATTTCGAAGATGTAGCCAAGCAGGCCGGCGTGGAAGATATTGGCCCTGGCATGAGCGCCTCCTGGTTCGATTACGATGGCGACGGGCGACCCGATCTCTACACTTCGAATATGTGGAGCGCGGCGGGCGCGCGGCTGGTGAAAGACAAGAATTTTGTCCCCGCGAAAGGTCTCGAAGA
>JALYXS010000455.1 GCA_030946965.1 Acidobacteriota bacterium | reverse complement strand
GTTGTGGAGCGATGCACCGCGCCGGTGGCGATTTCGCTGGCGATCACGGTCGCCTGCGGAACCACCGCACCGGAAGCGTCGGTCACGGTTCCCACAAGCGTTGCGCTCACGGCTTGCGCTTCCAATTGCGAAACGAAGGCCAGAGATAGTCCCAGAAACAGAGCGAGGATTACACGAGACGTGGTGTGTATACGTGCTGCGGATACTAACACATAAGCTAGCCGGGTCGCCCTTTGACAGCAACGCCCCATATCTGTAAAAGTACAGTACGGAGAACAAAAGGCGAATATGTATGTCGAGCTGCATGCCCGGTCCGCGTTCAGTTTCCTTCAAGGGGCATCTCTTCCCGAAGAATTGGTCGCCGTCACGGCCGCCTGGCAACAGCCCGCTCTGGCGCTGCTCGACGCGGACGGCGTCTACGGGGCCGCCCGATTTTATATGGCGGCGAAGCAGATCGGCATCACCGCCCATATTGGCGCGGAAATCACCGGGCACGATGGCGCGCGCTATCCGCTGCTGGTAAAGAACCGCGCCGGATATCAAAATCTCTGCCGCTTGATCACGCGCATGAAGTTGCGCACCGAAAAGCATCCCAAACCGGGGAGGGAAGCCGCCGTTACGCTCGACGAACTGGCCGAATTCTCCGGCGGCCTTATCTGTCTGACCGGAGACGAAGACGGCCCGCTCGCCCTCGCGCTCAAAAAGCAGAAAGGGCGCGAGTGTTTCGAGCGCCTCATCGACACGTTTGGCCGCCCTAACGTTTACGCGGAAATTCAGCGCCATTTCGATCGCGAGGAAGAAGCCCGCAATCAGGCGGTCATGGGCCTCGCGCGCGGCTTGCGCATTCCGCTGCTCGCCACCAATGGCGTCCGCCACGCCACTATCCCGCAACGGGAGATTTTAGATGTCTTCACCTGCCTTCATCACAAAGTCACGCTCGCGACCGCCGGGCGCCTGCTCGGGCGCAATGCCGAGCGACATCTCAAATCACCCGCCGAAATGGCGCGGTTGTTCGCCGACGTTCCGGAATCGATCGCCAACACCGCGGGCGTGTCTTCGCGCTTGAATTTTACGCTTTCCGATCTTGGCTACCAGTTCCCCGACTATCCCGTTCCGCCCGGCGAAACGCAGATTGGTTTTCTTCGCAAGCGCACCGGCGAAGGCGCTCTCCGCCGCTACCATCCTTATCGCGAACGCGCGCGCGCGCAGATCGAGCGCGAGCTGGCGATGATCGAAAAGCTGAAGCTTTCCGGATATTTTTTGATTGTTTGGGATATCGTGCAGTTTTGCTGCGACCAGGGAATCCTGGTGCAAGGGCGCGGTTCGGCGGCCAATAGCGCGGTCTGTTATGCGCTTGGGATCACGGCGGTCGATCCGGTCGGGATGGATCTGCTGTTCGAGCGTTTTCTTTCGGAAGAGCGCGGGGAATGGCCCGATATCGATCTCGATTTGCCTAGCGGCGAGCGGCGCGAGCGCGTCATTCAGCACGTCTACGAGCGCTACGGAAAACTGGGCGCCGCGATGACCGCGAACGTGATTACGTATCGCGGGCGCTCCGCCGCGCGCGAGGTGGGAAAGGTGCTCGATTTCAATGTAGAAACTCTGGATACGCTCACCAGCCTGGTTCCCGTGTGGGGCTGGAAAGACCCGGAGAACACCGCCGATAAGCAATTTCGCGAAGCGGGGCTCGATCTCGATCGACCGCGCATCCGCAAATTTCTGGAGCTGGTGGTGGCTATTCAAGATCTGCCGCGGCACCTTGGCCAGCATTCGGGCGGCATGGTGATCTGCCAGGGCCAGCTCGATTCGGTCGTCCCGCTAGAGCCCGCCAGCATGCCGGGGCGCGTGGTGGTGCAGTGGGACAAAGAGGACTGCGCCGATATGGGTTTGATCAAGGTCGACCTGCTCGGCTTGGGCATGATGGCCGCGCTTGAAGAATGCCTCGTGCTGATTCGCGATCACTGGGGCGAGGAGATCGATCTGGGGCGGCTGCCGGCGGACGATCCGGCAGTCTACAGCGCTTTACAGAAGGCCGACACGATTGGACTGTTTCAAGTGGAGAGCCGCGCGCAACAGGCTTCCCTGCCGCGCATGAAACCGGTGAAATTTTACGATCTTGTGGTGCAGGTGGCGATCATCCGGCCGGGACCGATTGTCGGCAAGATGGTGCATCCCTATCTCGCGCGGCGGCAAGGCCGCGAGAAGGTGGAATGCCTGCATCCGCTGCTCGAGCCGGTGCTGCGGCGAACTTTGGGCGTGCCGCTATTTCAGGAACAATTGTTGCGGATGGCGATGGTGGTGGCCGGCTTTACCGGAGGCGAAGCCGAGGAGTTGCGGCGCGCGTTGGGATTCAAACGCTCGAAAGAGCGCATGCGCGGCATCGAAGTGAAGCTGCGCGAGGGCATGAGCCGGAATGGCATCGAGCCTGGCGTGCAGGACACCATTGTCCAATCGATCACCGCGTTTGCGCTCTACGGCTTTCCCGAATCGCATGCGGCGAGTTTCGCGCTGCTGGCTTACGCGAGCGCGTATTTGAAATGCCATTATCTGCCGGCGTTCACGGCGGCGCTGCTGAACAATCAGCCGATGGGGTTCTATCATCCGGCGGTGTTGATCAAGGATGCGCAGCGGCACGGGTTGCGTGTATTGCCGGCGGACGTGACGCGCTCGGAATGGAACTGCACGCTGGAGGATAAAAACCTGCGCCTGGGCCTGCGCTATGTGAAAGGACTGCGCGCGGAAGCGGCGGCGGCGATTTTGCGCGAGAGGCCTTTTGCGGATATCGACGATCTCGCGCGGCGCGTTCCCGAGTTGCGCAAGGACGAGATGGCGAAGCTTGCCGAGACAGGCGCGCTGAATCCGTTGAAGGCCGCGCACCGGCGGGATGCGCTGTGGAAGAGCGCGCGGGCGATCCGTCCGGCCGGTCCGATGCTGGCGGAGATTCCGGAAACGTGCACTGTGGCGCTAGCTCAAATGACAACCGAAGAGCGGCTGGCGGCCGATTACCGTGGTTCCGGCGTGACCATCGGAAAGCATCCCTTGGCCTACCGTCGCGCCGAACTGCATGCTCTGGGAGTGACGCCCGCCCGCGATCTCCCGCGCGTTCCTTCGGGAGGGCATGTGCGCATTGCCGGCTCCGTGGTGGTGCGGCAGCGTCCGGGAACGGCGAAAGGAATTGTGTTCCTGACGCTCGAAGACGAGACCGGAATTTCGAATGCGGTCGTGATGCCCGATTTATTCGAGAGTCAACGATTACTGCTGGTAAGCGAGCCGTGGCTGATGATCGAAGGGGTCCTGCAGAACGTGGACACGGTAATTCATGTGCGCGCCAGGCGCATTGAGCGGCTGGCGCATGGGACGCCGGTCAGCCCCTCGCATAATTTCCACTGATTGTTCGCCGAATCCCATTGTGGTCAGGCGATTTCATTGGGTTCGCCTGAGCAGGAAATGCGAGCAAATCGTCGCGGACGGCGGCGGGGACATCAAAGTAACGGTAGCTTCATAGGCCGCCCTGGCCAGGAGGCTTGACTCGACAGCCACCGGCCAGCTTGGGTTAGAGTCATTTCGTTGGTCCTCTGTTTTCGATAATCCTCTGGCAGCCCGTGGCAAAAGTCCGGCAGGCTGAATCCGGAATTCGTAGACTTCTGCCACGGGCAGACTTCCCGCAGGTAACGATCGGCGTGGAGAACGATTGGGG
>JALYXS010000429.1 GCA_030946965.1 Acidobacteriota bacterium | reverse complement strand
AAATTGAAGTGAGCGGCAGAGTACTGGGGCTGGAGCCGGATGGTCTCGCGCAACTCGCGAATCGCGTCTGCGTTTTGCCCTTCTGAAAGGAACGCCGACCCGAGCGCGTTGCGGGCCGACACCTGCGCGGGATCGATTGCAAGCGCCATCCGATATTGCTCGATCGCTTGCGGATTCCGGTTTTGCACCTGATAGAGCGCGCCGAGGTTGTAGTGCGCGGTGAAATCCCCGGGGTACTTTTGCAAGCGGCGGAGCATGACCGCTTCCTGTAAGGCGAGGCGCGGATCGGGGTCGCGCTCCGCCCCTTCCGCCGCGACTACTTGCAACCACACATGGCCCATTTCATCCCGGCTGCGATCGCCGTTCTTCACGCGTTCCGGAGGATGGTTCGGATTGCGCACGTTTTCCGCGGTGTTGTCGTAGGCGATCCGCATCGCGACCACGGCGCCCTTCGGCAGATGTACGGGCTCGCGATAAGTGTAGACCGCCTGCCAATTGATATCCCAATCGTTGATTTTTATGAGCGGTCGCCGGGTTCCGTCCGGTAGATCCGCCCATGCCTCCACGCGCTTACCTAAATAGTGCGCGTGCGGATAGATCTTGAGCAGGTCGACGGCAACGGGCAGCGTAATTTTATCCGCCACGGTAAAGCTTTTCGACCCGGCGGGGATATCGATCGCGCCATCGTGTTCCAACTGCAACAGCATGGGGAAGCGCGTGGGCGGCGTCTTCGAATAGAAGATTCCGACGGATGGCTGCACGGTTTCCACTTTGCCGGATGGCTGCAAGTGAAGATTAAGGATGAGATCGGTTTCGGGATCGAGGCGCCATGCCATGTCTTCAGGCTCGGGCTCGGGGACCGTACCCGGTTTCCAAAATAGAAAATGCGAATCGGGATCGAAGGTATCGCCCGATTCAGTGCCCACATCCATCCCTGGGAAGCCAGGCTGGCCGTCAATGCCATCGCGTCCGCGAAGAGAACGCGCGCGATCTATAACGATGTTGGCGTGATGAACCAGCTTGCGATCTCCCGGACGCAGCTCGATGGCGCGGACATAAGTGGCGTGGTCCACATGAACGGGGATTACGAAATTGCGGAAAACATCGCCGCTCGCCGCGGGGAGTTGGAACGGCTTGGGAACCTGCACAATCAAGTCCGGCGGGCCTAATTGCCAGCCTTCGGTGTAGCTGGGCGGAGGCGGCCCGGTCGCGGGGTCGCCCGCCGGCATGCCCGTGCCGATCCACGCCGCGATCAGATCGAGCTGCGTTTTTGAGAGGCGCCGGGAGCCGGCAAAATCCCCAAATCCAGGTTCCGGCGGCCACGGCGGCATGTAGCGCGAATGCGTCACCACGCCGATTTGCGAAGCGTGACGCCGGGCGTCTTCATACGAGAGCAGCGAAAACGGCGCGGATTCGCCCGGCCGATGACAGGGTGAGCAGTACCGATATAAGATCGGCGCGATGTCATGGTGAAAGGTGATGTCCGCTATGGCGCAGCCGATCGCCGGTCGCGAGGCGTAGGGCGCGGGTTTGCCGGCGGCAAGGGCGGTGAGGACCGAATCGAGATCGTGCTCGGTAGCGCGCGGCCGGGATTTGCCGAAATCAATGTACCGATTGTCGATGCGGCCGTGATAAACAAGTTTCCCGTCCGCGAAGACAGCCGCTTCGGGCGTTGTAACCGCGTGCGATTTGCGGACTAATTCGCCATTCGGATCGGGAACGGCGGGAATCGTGTGGGCGAACTTGCGACGGTAGTCCTCTCGTTGCCCTTCCGAAAGACGCTCCGGAAACACGAGGCGGAACTCCGCTTCCTTATGCACGCCCGCCAGACGCTGAATCTCTGGCGCATAGCGATTGGAGAGCGGACAATCCGTACGGAGAAAGATGAGCACCAGAACCGCGGCGATCATGATTTACCTTCGACGACGGTAACCACTTGATTGGCGGGAACTGAAAGACGCCGATCGGTCTGCCCGCTGGGCCAATGCACCTCGATATCGGCCTTGGGCGCTTTCGCCAGACCGAAATGGATGCGTAGATCGCTTTGCGAAATGTAGCTGCCGCCGCTGCGCACCTCGTCCAGCTGGCGGTGCCCGCCTTCGGGGGTGCAAAACACGCGCGCGCCGATGCCGGACCGATTGCTCTTCACGCCCACGGTCTTCACGTTCAACCAATTGTTCTTGAGCGTGCTA
>JALYXS010000412.1 GCA_030946965.1 Acidobacteriota bacterium | reverse complement strand
CGGGTTCCGCCGGAGCCTTTGACTTTTTCAACAGCTCGATGGCGATGTCAAAATTACGGACCGCGCCGGCGGCATCCCAGCCGTTACCGAGCTTATCTTCCAAAAGCTGAATGGTTGCAGCGCAATCGTTGATACCGCCCAGCGCGCTCTGGACGGCGCGGAGCGTCTCCAGACGCCGCTCCAAAGAAGCGCTGTATACATCGCGGAACAACTCGAGCGTGTAGCGGAACTGTTTGGTCTTAAGCCGGAATCGGTGCAAGTCGCGGTGGCTCGATTCTTTGCGCAACAGTTTACAGCCAGCCTTGAAGTATTTCTCCGCGAGGGCCGGCAACATGGCGCGCGCATTCGCCGCCGCCGTCTCCGACTCATTCCAAACAGCGCGTTTAGCGCGCTTAGGCGGCTTAGCCAACCAGCCGCTCCCGCCACTTCTGCGAGAAATCGCGACGGCTCCACGCCATGAGTACGCTTGCAAGCTTTTTTCGCGCGCGCCGCCGTTCTTGCGCTAAAACGGGTTCCGCCGGAGCCTTTGACTTTTTCAACAGCTCGATGGCGATGTCAAAATTACGGACCGCGCCGGCGGCATCCATCGCTTCGCGCAGTTCGCGGCGAATCTTCTTCGCATCGTGCTTGGGGAAGAATTCGGGGAACACGCGCAGACACTGGCTCAGGCGCCGGATCGCGACGCGAAGGTCGTGAATGGCATCGGGGCTCCCGAGCGAGGCGGCTTCATGCGCTTGGGACGCAAGCCGCCGCAGAAGCGTGGCGGTCTGCTCGTGGACGTATTTTTGCATTATGAACGGTTGGCCTGGGCCAGCAGAATTGGATGGCCGTAAACCTGGCGGAATACTTCGCCCGCCCGTTCCGTGGCCCAGGCCTCGAGCCCAGTATCTTTATCGGAATCGAGTTCCAGGATAACTTCGTTATTCCGGACAAAGCAGCGGATCGATCGCACGCGCTGGGCATGACTTCGATCCAGATTGTCCGCCAGCCGCAGCAAAGGCGCCAACAGACCGAGGGCCCGGCGGTTCTCCGCGTCGAGGGGCTGCAAATTCGCGTGGTCCTGCTGCGGCGAAGACTTGCGATGATAGCGGCACAGGTTCGCGATCATCTCGCGCTCGCGTTGCGTGAAACCCGGCATGTCGGAGTTCGCGACCAGATAATAGGAATGCTTGTGATGGCTGGTATCGTTCACGTAGTGTCCGATATCGTGCAGATAGGCGGCTGCTTCCAGGAGTTTACCGTGTGCCGGGGACAGCTTGTGCAACGGTTGCAGTCCGGTGAAGAGCGCACCCGCTAACTTGGCGACCTTACGAACGTGCCGCAAAGACACACCGTAGCGCGCGGCCATTTCCTCCACAATGTCGCGTTGTTCGCGACTTAATTCCGCCAGTTCGCGCCCGACGCCCCGAGCGGCGAGATCGGCGATGATGCCATCGCGCACGCCCGCCGCCGAGTAGTAAAGCGACGGCGCCTCGAATTTTTCCAGAATGCGAAGCAGCACGGCGGCGCCGGGAATAATGATTTCGGCCCTGCGCGGCCCAATTCCCGTGACTTTGCGCCGGCCCTCGAGATTGCGTTCGCGGATGTCGCGATAGAGTTTGCGGATCTGCGCCGTGGTCGCGCGCAGGCGATCGGCTGCGTCGCGTTTCGATCGCGGAACGCGATGGATCGCGCACACTACCGCCGAGGCGGTGGCGGAGGTCGCGATCACCCGGTCGATTTTGGCATCGCCGATTTTTGCGACGGCGGAAGCGATCCGCTCGTCGATGTACTCGTTCAAGCGAAGCAGTTCGCCCGCTTTCGGCGGGTCGTTTTTCAGAAATACCTCGTTGAGCCGGAGCGCGCCCAACTGTTTGGAGAACGCCGCGCGAATATGAGAATCGCCGCTTAAGATGATTTCCGCGCTGCCGCCGCCGATATCGATCATCAGGACGCATTTTCCCGCTTGCGGCCACCGGCTCTGAACGCCCAGGTGAATCAAGCGGGCCTCCTCTTGTCCCGAAATGATTTCGATGGGCGCGGCAATCGCATCCGCGGCGCGCGCGAGGAATTCCTTTTGGTTGCTGGCGTCGCGCATGGCGCTAGTAGCCACCGCCCGGAGGCCGGCAATTGACAGCTTCTTCAATTGCTGTGACCAGTTTTGCAGAATTCCGCAGACAAAGGCTGTCGATTCGGCACTCACGCGCCCGGTGCGAAACACGCTCAAGCCCAGGCGCGTGACTTGCCTTTCGGCGGCCAAAATCTTCTGCGCGCCCCCCGGAAGCACTTCCGCCGCTTCCATTCGAATCGAATTACTGCCGATGTCGATAGCGGCGTACCGGAGCATATAGAAGTTATAATACGTGGGGCTGGTTCAACCGCTTGCCCTTCTTATGCAACTCTTCGCGCCCAACCGGTACAAGGGCAAGCTCATCGTAGTTGAGGGCATCGACGGATCCGGAAAATCCACCCAAATTTCGCTGTTGAGCAATTGGCTGCGCTCTCAGGGTTATGCCGTCGCATTCAGCGAATGGAACTCATCGCCGCTGGTTCGCGAGACCACCAAGCGCGGCAAAAAAAAGGCGATGTTTACCCCATCGACGTTCAGCCTGATCCACGCGACGGATTTCGCCGACCGCACCGAACGCTACATATTGCCCCTGGTGAAAGCCGGCGCGATTGTCTGCGCGGATCGCTATGCTTATACGGCGTTCGCGCGCGATGTCGCCCGCGGCGTAAGTCCAGGTTGGGTGCGCAACCTGTATAGTTTTGCGATCCGGCCCAACATCAGCTTCTACTTCCGCGTGCCGCTCGACGTGGCGCTTAGCCGTATTCTGGGCGGCCGCGACGCCATCAAATTTTACGAAGCCGGCATGGATTTGAAATTGAGCCGGGACGTCGAAGAAAGCTTCCGTATTTTCCAGGGCAGGATTCTCGATGAGTACGACGCCATGGCGGGCGAGATGGGCTTCCACGTAATCGACGCCACACAGTCGATTGAAGACCAGCAGAAACAGATGCGCGCTATCGTGATTCGAAACCTGGGCAAAAGCTTGAAAACCGGAATCTTGAGAATCGGCCATGAAACAGAAGCAAAGCTTGCGACCGCTGCAGTTCTATAACGACGCGTTGCCCGGGGTGGACTGCTCGGAACTGCGGGGGAAACTGATAGTGGTGGAGGGTCCCGACGCGGTGGGCCGCAGCACTCAGGTAACACAACTGCGGCAATGGCTAGAACAGGAAGGGCACGCCGTGCTGGATACCGGCATGGCGCGTTCGGCGTTGGCGGGCAAAGGGATCCAGCAAGCGAAAAACGGCAACACGCTCGGGCCGGTCACGATGACGTTATACTACGTCACGGATTTCGCGGACCGCCTGGAGAACGAGATTATCCCGGCTCTGCGGGCGGGCTTCATCGTGCTCACGGACCGCTATACGTTCTCGATCATGGCCAGAGCGGTGGCCCGCGGGGAAGATCCGGCGTGGATTGAGCAAGTAACGGGCTTCGGCCTGGTCCCTCACGCCGTCTACTATCTTCGAGCGGAGGTGAAGCACTTAGTCTCGCGCGTGGTGATTGGCCGCGGCGCTTTCGATTATTGGGAAAGCGGCATGGATTTTCGCTTCGGCGGGAATATGTTCGACAGTTTCGTGAAGTATCAAACGCGTTTGATACGCGCGCTCGATGGCATGGCGAAGCGATACGACTTCGTAACGCTCGATGCGGCGAAAACGCCTGAAGCGATCTTTCGGGAACTGCAGAAGCATATTTCGAAACTGCAGCTGCAAAGGGTAAACGGGCCGGGTCGAAAGCTGTCTTCGGCTAAGAACGAACCGCCGCGCATACAAAAAGCCGGATAGTTTCAGCCTGCCCGCCGCCACGCCTGTTTTAGAGGTATAGTTGACTCGGTTAGAGAATCGGCAGTCTAGCTTCGATTTGCAACGGGATTTGCAACGGGTCGATCGTTGACTAGCCCACTATTTGTAAAATTATCGTTAGCCGCCCTGCTCCTGATTGCGGCAACTTTGTTTGCCGTGGACTATGCGCTGTTGGCCTACGCCCAGCGGGAGCGCGCCGAAGAACTGCAAACGCAATTACGTGCCGAAGCGGCCCTCCTGGTACATGAACTGAGAACGGTTCCCGAGCCGGACCGCGACGCTTGGATTCGGAGCGCGTCGAATCGGACCAACGCTCAAGTGAGTTTGACGGCAGCGGACGGTACACTCCTGGCGGGCCCCTCGCGCGTTTCAGACGAGGGCGGCATGCAATCGGCTTCCGCGGGCGTTTCAATCGGCGGGCGGTGGGCGGTTCTCAAGCTCTCCGCGCCGCCGCCTACACTCGACGCTCTTACCGAAACCGTACGCGCGGAAGTGATTGCTATTTCATTGGGCGCGGCGATCTTCGCCCTGCTGGTTGCTTATCTGGTTTCCCGGTCGCTAAGCAGCCGGATCCGGCGTTTAAAAAATTATGCGGGCAATTTACTCGACAAGGATGAAAGCGACCACCCGGCCGGCGGCTTCGACGCCCCCGACGAGTTGGGTTCGCTCGAGCGTTCGCTGGGCGCGATGGCGGTCCAGCTTCGCCAGTTAGTCGATCGCCTGGAGCTTGAGTCCGCGCGACGGGAAGCCATTCTTTCGAGCATGGCGGAAGGCGTCCTTGCCGTCGACGACACGCTTCACGTGACGTTCTGCAACGAATCGTTTTTGCGCCTGGCTGGGGTAAACAGATCGAGCGCGGAAGGACTCCCAATTCTGGAGTTGGTGCGAGATCCGGGATTATTCGATGTATTGTCTCGCGTAGTGCGCTCCGGGGAATCGATCAAAGAGCACTTGCAAGTTCGCCCGGCAAGCGGCCGTTCGTTCGAGCTCCAGGCGGCTCCCCTTGAGACGGGGGCGGGACGGGGGGCGCTGGCCGTTCTGCACGATACGACGGATCTGGAGCGCCTGGAACAAGTGCGCAAGGATTTTGTAGCGAACGTCTCGCACGAATTGCGCACTCCCTTAGCCGCGATCGCGGGATATGCCGAAACGCTGCTCGACGGAGCGCTTGAAGATGAGCGGCATAACCGGAAGTTCGTCGAGATCATACAATCGCACGCGATCCGCTTGAACAGCATTGCGTCGGATCTTTTGGTGTTGTCGGAACTCGAAGCCGGCATCAACCCAGGCGAGCTGGGGAGCGTTTCGGTGCGCGACGCCATCGAGAATGCGCTGGCTACAGTCGAATCCGAAGCCAGAATGAGAGGCGTGAATCTCATTCGCGAACAGATCGAGAATGCCTATGTGATGGGCAACCAGATTCGCCTGGAACAAGCGCTGTTGAACCTGCTGACGAATGCGGTGAAGTTTAACCGTCCGGGAGGCGAGGTGCGCGTCGGAGCCGGTTCCGTGGCGGAGGGCGGCGTGTTCATCCGGATTTCAGACACGGGGGTGGGCATTCCGTTCGAAAATCTGCCGCGGATATTCGAGCGGTTCTACCGGGTAGACAAGGCGCGCTCGCGGCAAGTCGGCGGAACGGGCCTGGGCCTTTCCATAGTCAAGCATATTATCGAGCGCATGGAGGGGAAGATCGCGGTGGAAAGCCAGCTGGGAAAAGGGGCCGCGTTCACGGTGCTTCTTCGCGCCGGCAACTCGCCTGCCTCGCGCGACCTCGCGTTTTCCGATTCGACGATGTCCGTGGATTAGGTTTCGATTCGCCGGCCGGCGCCGCCTTTGGGGTACCGCATAAAATAAATTGCGGACAAGGCGATGAGGAATGGCACGCCGTAGCCCAGCGTGATTTTGAACTCTTGCGTAAAGGCGGTGGTTGCCATTATGCCGCCCATCATCGCAATGCCGGCCAAGCTCGTATACGGATAGCCCCACATTCGAAATGCGAGCGGGGCGCCGGCGTGCAGCCGCCGGAAATAAAGGTGCGTTACGAATATCATCAGCCACGTAAACATCGGACCAAACATGGCAATTGCCATCATGAGGACGAAGGAGCCATTGGGATACAGCAGGCTCAGGACGGTTGCGAGCGCTATTCCGGCAGTCGATAACGACAGCGCTTTGAGCGGCACGCCTTCGCGGCTGAGTTCTCCGAAACGCCGCGGCGCGTAACCGGCGCGAGATAGGCTGAACATCATGCGGGTAGCCGCGTAAAGCTGGCTGTTCATCGCCGAAAGCGCCGCTATCAAAATCACAAAATTGACCACGCCCCCGGCGCCGGGCACGCGGGTGACGGCCATAACCCTGACGAACGGACTTCCTTCGGAACCCGCCGAGGGCCATGGCACGATGGCCAGCGTCAGCGCCAATGAGAGAAGGTAAAAGAATATGAGACGGAACAAAGTAGCCCGGAAAGCCCGCATGATCGCATGTTGCGGATCGCGCGCCTCGGCCGCGGCAACCGCAATCATCTCGATGCTCACATAACTGAAGATCGCGACAATCACGGCCACCCACATGCCCCATAGGCCTTTCGGAAAAAATCCGCCATGGGATACATAATTCGTAAAGCCGATTCCGGATTCCGGCGGCGCGCGAAAAACAATGTAACTGCCCAGCAAGATGAACGCGGCAATCGCCACAATCTTCAGCGTCGAGAAGCCGAATTCGACAGCTCCGAAGACTCTTACGCTGAAGCCGTTGATCCCGATTAGCGCGGAGGAAAACCCGGTAATCCACAGCCAGCCCGGCACATGCGGATACCAGTACCTCATGTAAACGGAAACCGCCGTGACCTCGGTTCCGATCGCCACTACCAGGCCGCACCAATATGCATAACGCACCAAAAAGCCAGCCAACGGGTTCACGTACGACTCGGCGTATGCGCCGAAGGAGCCGGACGTCGGGTGCGCCACGGTCATCTCGGCAAGACACCCCATCAACAGCAGAGCGATGAGCGCCCCGAGTGCATAACTGAGCAGGACGCTAGGGCCAGCGAAGCCAATCGCCAACGCGCTTCCGAGGAACAGCCCCGTGCCGATTGCGCCGCCAATCGCAATCATGGACAACTGCCCCGCCGACAGTCCGCGGTAAAGCCCTTTCTCACGTTCGACGATCGGGTCGAAACACAAATTTGGCTGCGTCAATAGTTCTTCTCCGCCGGAGTCAATTCCTGCACGGGCGGTAACGATTATTTCACGAAGCTGTCATCGTTTATCTACATGCGGTTCCTACACTGGAGATCTCATGAGATCGAAGCACACATCTGGACGGACGACCTTTCTAGTGGCTACCGCGCTGGCGGGCGCGAATTTTCTGGGAGCCCAAACGCAGAGCGAAGAAATCACGCGGCTGGCGGCGGCACTCGCCGCTCAACAAGCTCAACTGGAAGCGCTTCAGCGGACAGTCGAGCGTCACCAGAAGCTCTTGGAAAATGCGACGAACTCCGCCAAATCTGAGCCTACTCCGCCCGCCATCCTGGGCACCGTGGCGAGTCTAACTCCGTTTATCCCAGCCGGACCCGCGGCGATGCCCGGCGCCGCGTCTCTGCAAAAGGCTCCAGCCCCGGCCACCAAAGAGAAAACGCCGGGCACTCCCTGTGACGCTCCTCCCGACGGAAACGCCGTGCCCGCCTACATCAGGCTCGGCAACACCTGCATCGTTCCGGTGGGTTTTATGGATTTGACAGCGGTGTGGCGCGACAAGGCCGCCGGTTCAAGTCTCGGCACTAACTTCGGCAGCGTTCCCTACAACAACACCGTCGCGGGCAAGAATTCCGAGTTCCGTTTCACTCCCCAGAACTCGCGGCTCGGCGTTCGCGTCGATGGCGATTGGAAAGGCACTCACTTTATCGGCTACAACGAATTTGACTTCCTCGGCACCAGCGGCGGAAATAACCTTGGCGTTACGAATGGCGCGTTCGTGCCGCGACTGCGGCTCTTCTGGATCGATGCTCGCAAGGGCCCGTGGGAGTTTCTTGCAGGCCAGAGTTGGAGCATGCTGACTCCAAGCCGCAAAGGGATCGCCGCGCTCCCTGGCGATCTGTTCTACTCGCAAGTGATCGATGTAAACTACATGGCCGGTCTCACTTGGACCCGCCAGCCCGGAATGCGTGTCCTTTATCACCCGAGCAGTACGTTGACTATGGGTATATCCATTGAGAACCCAAACCAGTACATTGGCGGTTCAGCCGGTGGGTCCAGTGTGGTCCTTCCCACGGCACTGGCAACTTTGGCTGGTTCTCAGTTGGATAACGGTTCGAACGTGTTGGTGACGCCGAACTTGCACCCCGACATAATCGCCAAGGTTTCGTTCGATCCGAGCTCCCGGTTTCACGGAGAAATCGCCGGCATCGAACGAACCTTCAAAGTCTGGGACCCGCTCAACAACAAGTACTCGACCAAAGTTGGCGGCGGCGTCTCGGTGAACGCCAATGTGGAAGTGGTAAAGAACTTTCGTGTCGTAACCAATAACTATTGGAGCGACGGAGGGGGCCGTTACCTCTTTGGACAAGTGCCGGATTTGATCGTTCACGCCGACGGAAGCATTAGCGCCTTACACGCGGGCGGAACCGTGGATGGTATCGAAGCTACTGTCCGGAACTGGCTGCTTTACGCCTATTATGGGGGAATTTATCTTGGCCGGAATGTCGCGCTCGACGCCAATGGCAGCAAAGTGGGGTACGGCTTTGCGGGATCGCCCAACAGCCAGAATCGCACGATACAGGAATTCACGTTCGGCTTCAACCAGACCATCTGGAAGAGTCCGCGCTACGGCGCGATTAACGCGATGGGCCAATATGAGTACCTGACGCGTAATCCGTGGGCGGTTGCCACCGGCGCGCCAAAAAGCGCCCACGACAACACCATCTACTTTAATTTGCGGTATACCTTGCCGGGGGCGATTCCGGCGTTTTAAACGAGATATTTGATCGCGCGGCCAGGAATCCCGAGAGAAAATCGGCTCGTCATCAAATCGTAACAATCGGCTTGAGAAAATTAGGTAATAACAAGGAGAAAATATGAGAAAAATGTTCCTGGCTTCGCTGGTATTGGCCAGTGTGAGCCTGACGCTCGCCGCCGCGGACCAGAAGCAAGTGTTGATTAATGCCGCTGGCGCCACCTTCCCCTATCCTATGTACTCTAAGTGGTTCAACGAATACCACAAGATGCATCCGGAGATTCAGATCAACTACCAATCGATCGGCTCGGGCGGCGGCATCAAGAACGTGACCGACGGCACCGTCGATTTCGGCGCGAGCGACGGCCCGATGACCGACGAGCAGTTGAAGCAGTTCACCGAAAAAAGAAAAACCTCCATTCTGCATTTTCCGACGGTTCTAGGCGCCGACGTTCCGTCTTACAACTTACCCGGCGTTAACGCGGAATTGAATTTCACGCCGGAGGCGCTGGCCGGCATCTTCCTAGGCAAGATTACCAAGTGGAACGATCCCGAGCTTGTAAAATCGAACCCAAACGTGAAATTGCCGGCAAACGATATCATCGTCGTTCATCGTTCGGACGGTAGCGGCACAACCTATATCTGGACGGACTACCTTTCGAAAGTTAG